>CAMLRV010000072.1 GCA_946482495.1 uncultured Flavobacteriia bacterium | reverse complement strand
GGCTCAAGCACGTATAGAGATGCTTTAGCTTTTGGAATTTTAATTGTTATTTTATTAGCGAATGGTTTCTTTACTTTTTCAGGTGCAAATGATAAATATTATGCTCAAGATTACGGTCCAGAAGTAATGAAAATTTTAAAAGAAGATAGACAAAGCATGTATATGTCGACAATCTATCGCTCTTTTGGATTTTTAGCTGTGGCTTTCGGAATTTTATTTTTATATACGAAGAAAACCTTATCGCAATTTACAACTGTAGTATTAGTAGGATTGGTAATGGTTATTGACTTATTTGTTGTTGCAAAAAACTATGTAAAAGCAGATGATTTCGTTTCTAAAAGTCAAGTAGAAAGACCTTTTGGTGAACCAAATGAAGCGGATGCTCGTATTTTAGAAGATACCACTCATTTTAGAGTTTTTGATGTAGATGGAAATATGAATAGTGCTAAAGCTTCTTTTTATCATCAATCACTTGGTGGTTATCATGCTGCAAAACCTAAGAAAATGCAAGAAATTTTCGATTATCAAATTGCGAAAAACAATATTGAAGTATTAAATATGTTGAATGCAAAATATATTTTGAAAACGAATCAAGAAGGTATTCAACAGGCTTTAGAAAATCCAAATGCAAATGGAAATGCTTGGTTTGTTTCGAAAATAAAAGTAGTTAATTCTGCAGATGAAGAAATGAAAGCTTTAGATAAGTTAAAAACTAAAGATGAAGCTACATTTATGAAGGAACCTTTAACAAAAAGAGCTTTGAATTTTGAAACTGGTAAAGATTCTACTTCAACAATTCAACTGACTTCATATAAACCGAATGATTTAAAATATGTTTCTAATAATTCTAAAAATGGTTTTGGAGTATTTTCAGAAATGTATTACGCAAAAGGATGGAAAGCTACAATTGATGGTAAAGACGCTGAAATTTATAATGTTGATTATGTATTACGTGGATTAAAAATTCCAGCAGGAAAACACACCATCGAATTCAAATTTGAACCTCAAGTGGTTAAAACAGGAAGTATGATTTCTTTAATTTCTACTTTACTAATGCTTGCAGCAATTGGTTTGAGTGTTTTTTATTGGAGAAAACAGAATCTGAAATTGGCAGAAGTAAAATAATTTTTATACAAACCTGATAGTTTTAATCCCCTGTCAGGTTTATTTTTCAATATACTATTTTGAGTTCAAATAAAGTTTTAATCATAACCTATTATTGGCCGCCAGCTGGTGGACCAGGTGTACAACGTTGGTTAAAATTTGTCAAATATTTACCAGATTTTGGTATTGAACCGATAGTATATATTCCAGAAAATCCAAGTTATCCGTTAATTGATGAAAAATTACTTTTAGATGTTTCTGATACAACGGTTATTCTGAAAAATAAAATATTTGAACCTTATGCTTTGGCTTCTTTCTTATCGAAAAATAAAACGAAGAAGTTAGGTGCTGGAATTATTACGCAAAAGAAAAAACAATCGTTTATTGAAAAAACGATGCTTTGGATTCGTGGCAATATGTTTATTCCGGATGCCAGAGTTTTTTGGGTAAAACCATCTGTAAAATATCTAAAAAAATACATTCAAGAAAATAATATTGAAACCATCATTACAACTGGTCCACCACATAGTTTACACTTAATTGGGTTAGATTTAAAAAAACAGTTGAATGTAAATTGGATTGCCGATTTTCGTGATCCATGGACAACAATTGGTTATCATAAAGAACTAAAATTATCAAAGTGGGCGAGTGCTAAGCATAAATCGTTGGAAAAAGAAGTCATGAATACTTGTGATACGATTTTAGTGACTTCGCCAACTACTAAAACAGAATTTGAAAGTATAACGAATCAGCCAATAGAAGTCATTACAAATGGTTATGATGTGGAGAAAATTGAAAGAAAACCTTTAGATGAAAATTTTACATTAGCGCATATTGGTTCTTTTTTATCGGAAAGAAATCCGCAAATTTTATGGAAATCGTTATCGGAATTAATTCAAGAAAATGAAACTTTTGCGAAACATTTCAAACTGAAATTAATTGGAGCAGTAAGTAAAGAAGTTTTACAATCGATTTCCGATTTTAAATTGGATGATTTTGTGCATAATTTAGGCTATGTTTCACACGATGAAGCCTTAGTGCATCAAAGAAGTTCACAAGTTTTATTGTTGATTGAAATAGATTCGGAAGACACCAAATGTATTATCCCAGGAAAACTTTTTGAATACATGGTTTCGGAAAGACCAATTTTGGCAATTGGACCGAAAAACTCCAATTTTGAGAATATCATAAAACAGACAAATACGGGCGTTTTTTATCAATATCACGAGAAAAACGAGCTAAAAAATCAAATTTCAGCCTATTTTAATCAATATTTGGATAAAAACTTGAAAGTTCATGCGGTAGGTTTACAGCAATTTAGTAGAAAAAGTTTGACTGAAAAGTTGGCGAAACTTCTAACTTCTAACTTCTAACTTCATACTTAAAATGGGAATCGTAATCAAACAATCTATTAAAAACACCATCATTACCTTATTGGGTTTTGGAATTGGTGCAGCAAATACATTGTTTATGTATCCTTATTTTTTAGGAAAAGATTATTTTGGAGTAACAGGTTATGTGCTTTCAGCCGCCAATATTTTGTATCCGATTATGTCATTCGGAATTCAAAATACCTTGATTAAATTCTTCAATGAAAACAATAAAACGGAGAAAGAACTCAATAGTTATATGACTTATATGCTGTTGGTCCCGTTGTTTTTTATTACGCCATTAATGCTATTATTTGTGTTGTTTTACGATAATGTAGCACTTTATGAATCGGAAAAAAATGCCATTGTGTACGATTTCGTGTGGATTATTCCCATAATTGGAATTTTCATGGGTTATTTTGAGATTTTCTACGCTTGGTTGCGAGCACATATGAAATCGGTTTTCGGAAGTTTTGTAAAAGAAGTTTTCGTGAGAATTTTAATTACGATTTTGCTTTTCGCCGTTTATTTCGATTATATTTCAGCTTCAGATTTTATTTACTCTTTGGTATTCGTTTATGGAATTGGATTGTTAATGATTATGTTTTATGCCAATCGAGTTAGAAAAATTAGATTGCATTTCAAAACTCCTAAAGGAAGTAAAGCCATTTTAACTTATACTGTTTTTATCATTTTATCGGCAAGTATTGCCAATATGTTGTTGGATATCGATAAGTATATGATTAAGCATTATATGAAAATTGATAACATTGCTTTTTATTCGGTGGCCATTTTCATTGCTATGGTTATTTCTGTTCCGAGCCGTGCCATGCATCAAATTACGTATCCAATTACGGCCAAATTAATGAGTGAAAACAAATGGGAAGAATTAAATGAATTGTATAAAAAATCATCCATTAGTTTACAAGTTATAGGTGGTTTAATTATGTTGGGTATTTTCGTGAATATTAATCAGCTATACTTGATGTTGCCCAAAGATTATGCGCAAGGTTTATTGGTTGTTTTTACAATTGGTTTGTCTAAATATTTTGATTTGATTTTAGGAAATAATAACGCCATCATTTTCAATTCTAAATATTATCGAGCAGTATTGTTTTTAGGATTAATGCTAGTAGTTTTTATAGTTTTACTGAACATGTATTTTATTCCAAATTATGGATTAAATGGAGCAGCATTTGCAACATTAATTTCCATTGGATTGTATAGTTTAGCCAAATTATTGTTTGTAGTTTTTAAAATGAAATTATTTCCGTTTACGAAAAAAACAATTGTTTCATTTGTAATAACTATTGCTTTATTTTTTGCATTTTATTATTGGGAATTTCCTTTCCATCCGATTATTAATATTGGATTAAAATCGGTTGGTATTTCAATAATTTATTTGGCCTTACATTATTATTTCAAGGTTTCTAGTGATATTAATTTCGTAATTAGAAATACGGTAGAAAAATTTTTTAAAATTAAAATTTAAAAAATCCTTTTAATCCTTTCAATCTGCGTGCAAATCTTTACGCAATGAATATAATGCCAAATTCACTAGCATAAAAAAATCCCGCTTCGTTTTCACGTTACGGGATTTCTCATCAACCAACCAACTATAAACTATCCTTTTCGTTCAACTGCATCTTTTTTAATACCGTCGATGTCTTCTCTTTTCATTTTTTCTTTGCTACCATCTTTTTTGTAGTAGTAAAAATCGTCATCATCATAATTTCCATAATCATCATCGTGATATGCACCACCGCTATAACCAGCGGGACAAGGGTTGTATACATATCCGTAGTTGTAAGCGTTAATATAACCTGTAACACCAACTATTTGTCCGTGATAGTTATAAAAGATTCTCATCCCACCAATTCTTGTTAAAGCAAAACTGTTGTAAGTCATGTATACACTACCAATTCTTCTTACTCTTCCGTAGTAATCATAGTTGATAAAAACATTTCCAACTCGTCTAACTCTACCATTATAGTCGTGCTCAATTCTAATTCCTCTTACACCACGATCTTCTATGTTTGTAGCAGGAGCTCCGCCACGTCTAGCTATATAACTTCCATTTCCTGTATAGAAATCGAAATCTCCATTCGGAAAAACATAAAATGAAATTCCTCTTTCTCTAAATTCAATCGGTTCTGCATCTCTGTAATCAATTGCATAATAATCATTATGACCATTATGGTGACCATTTCCATTATAATGACCGTTTCCGTTTCCACGTCTGTCAGTTCTTATTTCTTGTGCAGTTGTTGCGTTTAACATTAATAAAAAACTGGCAACTAAAAATGTAATTTTTCTCATGATTTCTAAATTTTAATTGTTAAACATTTTTACGAAATTTCTTTCTTAATTAGGTATTTCCAATTGCTGTGCCAAAGCCAAAGTTATAAGTGATAACGATATGATAACGACTTGTTAATGATTTCTAACTTATTGATTATGATTATGTTTGTGGTTGATAATTCTGTTTTAGATTCAAAAGCCTTAAGAATAAAATTTTAATTTTTTTATACTTTTTACTTTTTACTTGGCTCTTCATAATGAATTTATTATTTTAGCACAAATCAAAAACCAAAATGAAAAAGTTTATAGCCATTTTATTAGTATCTGCCAGTCAATTTATTTTTGCACAGTATCCCAAAGATTATTTTCGTTCCCCTTTAGACATTCCGATTAACTTATCGGGAACTTTTGGTGAATTACGTCCCAATCATTTTCATTCCGGATTAGACATTCGAACCAACAATGTAGAAGGTTTACCTGTTTATGCCTCAGCAGACGGAATGGTAGTTCGAATTAAAGTTTCTGCTTTCGGTTATGGAAAAGCACTTTATATTGCTCATCCAAATGGATATACTACTGTTTACGGACATCTTCAAAAGTTTAGTGATAAAATTGAAGCGTATGTGAAAGAGCAACAATACAAGCAAAAAAGTTATGAAGTAGAATTGTATCCTAGTACTTTAAAAGTTACTCAATCGGAAATTATTGCTTTATCAGGTAATTCTGGAGGTAGCGGTGGTCCACATTTGCATTTCGAATTTAGAGATACGGCTTCAGAAAAAATTATCAATCCAATGGCATTTGGAATGAGTAAATTAATAAAAGACGAAATGACTCCTGTTATCTCAAGTCTGATGGTTTATCCAGTTAATGATTCCACATTTGTAAATAAAAGTAGGAATCCAGTGAGTTTGTCTTTACAGAAACAAGTTGATGGTTCTTTTTTAGCTTCCAAAATTGCTACCAATGGGAAAATTGGCTTTGCGCTTAATACGTACGATTTATCAACTAATAATTATAATAAAAACGGCGTTTATAAAGTCGAGAGTTTTTTAAATGGTTCGCCAAATTTTAAATACGAGTTTGATACTTTCGCTTTTGACGAATCGAAGCATATCAATTATTTTATTGATTTCTATAGATATAAGAAGTTAAAACAACGTTTTCAGAAATTATTTATGAAAGAAAGTTATCCGTTGTCTATTGTTAGCGGAAACACTAAAAATGGGTTTTTAGAGATTAAACCCAATGTAAATTATACTTTTAGAATTGAAGTTTCTGATTTTCATGGAAATAAAACAACTGTAAATGTACCAATTTGTTATGAAAAAGAAGTTAGTCCAACTTCTACAATTACAAAAGGGAAATATTATATTAAAGCCAAATCGGATAATAATTACGAATTCGAGAAAACATCTGTTTATCTTCCAGCGAATACTTTATATGAAAACGCCTATTTAAATATTAGTGAAAAAGATGGTGTTTTAGATATTGAAGATAATTATGAAGCTATTCAGAATGGAATGACCATCACATTAGATATGTCGCATTTATCTGAAGAAGAAAAGAAAAAAGCTTTTGTTGGAACGGTTTTAGGTTTTAAATTAGAATACAATTCGTCTTTTAGAAAAGCGGATAAGGTTTCTGCAAAAGTGAAAGCTTTTGGGAAATATAAAGTTGGATTTGACAATGTAGCACCACGTGTATACAATCCGAACTTTATTGAAGGTAGCAATATTTCGAAATTATCTACGTTAAGTGTATCTATTAGTGATGCTTTATCTGGAATTGATACGTACAATGCGTATTTAAATGGAGAGTGGATTTTAATGGAATACGATTACAAAACCAAAAAATTGGTTCATAATTTAAAAGATGGAAAAGTAATTTCAGGAAAAAACGATATTAAAATTGTGGTTACGGATAAATTAGAAAATACCACCACATTTACATCCAATTTTATATATTAATTTATGCGTTTACATATAAAGTCAGTTCAATTTATTTTATTTTTTGTTTTAATTTCTTCTTTTTCTTTTGCTCAAAAAGCAAGAATTAAAGGTGTGGTTTTAAATGAAGATAAACAACCTATAGAAAATGTTACGGTAAGTTCACCAAATTCGAATACTGCAACAAATAAAAACGGTTTTTATGTATTAGAAATTGATGCGAACAAGGAAGTCACAATAACTTATTCTCAAAATAGTTTTAAAAATTCGACATATAAGGTGAATTTAAAGCCTAACGAAGATTTTGAATGGAATCCGATTTTAAGTACTGTAAACGAAGTAATTGAAACAGTTGTGATTACTGGTAAAAATAGAAAAATTAACGGAGCAACTGCAGTATCGCCAGTAATCATACGAAGAATTCCTGGAGCGAATGCAGGAGTTGAAAACTTAATTAAAACCTTGCCAGGTGTATATTCCAATAATGAATTAAGTACTTCGTATGCGGTTCGTGGTGGAAATTACGATGAAAACTTAGTGTATGTAAATGAGATTGAAGTATATCGTCCGTTTTTAATTCGTTCAGGACAACAAGAAGGTTTGAGTTTTACCAATACCGATTTAGTTCAAAATATCGATTTTTATGCAGGTGGATTTCAAGCCAAATATGGAGATAAATTATCTTCGGTTTTAGATATTGCTTACCGAAATCCGAAATCGTTTCATGCAGGTCTAGAAGCGAGTTTAATGGGTGGAAGTATTTTTGCTGAAGGCGTTTCTAAAAATCAAAAGTGGAGCAATATTACTGGTGTTCGATATAGAAATAATTCGCTTTTAGTAAAAAGTCAGGAAACACAATCTAATTACAAACCTTCATTTTTAGATGTACAATCGTTGTTTAATTATAATTTAAACACGAAATGGAATTTTAGTTTCTTAGGGAATATTGCACAAAACAATTACAATTACGAACCAACTTCTCGTCAAACGAATTTTGGAACAGTAAGTGAGCCTATAGCTTTGTTAATTGATTATGAAGGAAAAGAAAAAGATAAATACACAACATTTTTTGGTGCAATTAAATCCGTTTATGAACCCAATAAAAATAATAAATACAAATATATTTCTTCTGCATATCATACGGTTGAGCAAGAATATTACGACATTTTAGCTCAATATCGATTAGGAGAAGTGGATTCCAATATTGGTTCGGAAACTTTTGGTGACGTAGTGTATTCTCGCGGAATTGGTTCGCAATTAAATCATGCTCGTAATAACTTAGATGCTTTAATTGTAACTAATGAAGTAAAAGGAAATCATAAATTGGACGATGACAATGTTGTAGAATGGAGCTTTAAACACAATTATGAAAACATTAGGGATAGAGTAGTAGAGTGGGAAGTTGTGGATTCAGCTGGTTTCTCCTTGCCAAATCCGTTGCTAGAATATATCAATGATCAACCTTATAATCCGTATTACGGGCCATTAGCACCCTATCAAAATGTTCGTGCTAAAAATAATACTACAATTCAGCGTTTCAATGCCTATTTAAATTGGAATCATGAAGGGAAATTTGGTGAGCATACTTATTATGTAAATGCTGGAGTTCGTGGACAAAGTTGGATGGTTTCAAATAATGGATTTTCTGGCGACAATCAATTTACATTTTCGCCAAGAGCGCAATTTATTTTAAAACCAAAATGGGAAAAAGAGATGATTTTCCGTTTTTCTGTCGGAATGTACAATCAACCTCCATTTTATAGAGAATTACGTGCTCATGATGGAAGCGTAAATCCGAATGTAAAAGACCAAAAATCAATACATTTTGTATTAGGTCACGATTATAGTTTTCAAATGTGGGAAAGACCTTTTAAGTTAGTTTCTGAAGCATATTATAAAACCATATCCGATGTAAATACCTATACAATTGATAATGTTCGTATCAGATATGAAGCAAATAATAACGCAACAGCTTATGTATACGGATTTGATGGTCGTTTAAATGGAGAATTCGTTCCTGGCGTAGAATCTTGGTTTACATTTGGTTATTTAAAAACAGAAGAAAATCAAGGTGGAAGAGGTTATATAGCGCGTCCAACTGATCAACGTTTAAAGTTTGCGATTTTATTTCAAGATTATATGCCCAACATTCCAAGTTTAAAAATGTACTTGAATTTGGTTTATAATACAGGTTTACCAGGTGGTTCACCAGCTTACGCAGATCCATATGATTATCAAATGCGTTTGAACGATTATCGTAGAGCTGATGCCGGTTTTTCTTATGTATTTAAGGATGCAAAACTAGGAGCTCACAGAAAATGGTTGTCTAACTTTTCAGAATTTAGCTTAGGTTTTGAAATCTATAATATGTTTAACAATCAAAACTCTATTACGAATACTTGGGTGCGTGATGTGTATACAAAATCACAATATGGAGTGCCAAATTATTTAACTACAAGAACGTTTAACTTAAAATTGAGTATGAGAATTTAATTTCAAATTGCTATATTTGATACTCAAACTGGAACATATGAAAAATTATATATACATCCTTTTAGCTTCTAGTGTGTTGATTTTTTCTTGTCAGAAAGAAAAAGACAAACCAAAAGTAAAATACACAGAAAAAGAAGCAAAATCGCCACAGAAAGATACTACCAAATTGGAAGTAGCCGATTTGCCAATTCAATTTGAAGGCTCAAATGTATTGGTATATACAATTGGAAATTTAACTTTAGGTGATATCAACAAAAAAGGAAGTTATGAAACTACCAATTCCTATGAAGGTGTAGTTGGATTTAATGTTTCAAATTCTATGGAAAATGAAATTACGGGATATATGCAAAATTTGAAATTTCAAGAAATTGGTTCTGATTCTTTATATGTTTTGACAGATAAAGTTATGCTGATAGAGCGCGTTTCATTTATCAAAAACTACAAAATGCTAATGTATATTTTAGCAGATGCGGATACGAATCAAGACGGAGTAATTGATTCCAATGATATTAAATCGCTTTATATTAGTACAGAACTTGGCAAAAACTTCACGAAAGTTTCACCAGAATTACAAGAATTAGTAGACTGGAAACACATCGAAGCAACTAATAAAATATTTTTCCGAACTATTGAAGACGCTAATAAAAATGGTGAGTTTGATAAGAAAGACAAAATTCATTATCATTTCTTGAACTTAAAAGATAATAAGGTTTCGGAGTATTTTCCTTTGTAGGATTTAAAATCTAAATCAAAATATCACTTTCTAAATCTGATTTTTCAATTTCAATGTTATAATCTAATTTCGAAACCAGTTCAATAACTAGTTTTTTATACCAGTTTTCTGATTTTGGATGAATGTATATTTTCTCAATTAATTGATTAATATCGACATCAATTTTTAATCCGTCATTAATTTTAATATTGTT
>CAMLRV010000071.1 GCA_946482495.1 uncultured Flavobacteriia bacterium | reverse complement strand
ACAAACTGGTGCTTCAATCGTTTATGGTCCGAATGCAAATCCCGATTTTGAAATTATTTCAGCTAATGATGGACAAATTTTTGAAGTTGGAAATGTTAAAATTAAAGTACTTCATACGCCTGGACATACAATGGAAAGTACTTGCTATTTACTAATTGATGAAAACGGGAAAGATCATGCTTTGTTTTCTGGAGATACTTTATTTATTGGCGATGTGGGTCGACCAGATTTAGCTCAAAAATCAGCTTCAATGACTCAAGATGAATTAGCTGGAATGCTTTTTCATTCGTTGCGAAATAAAGTTATGGTTTTAGCTGATGATGTGATTGTTTATCCAGCTCATGGTGCTGGTTCAGCTTGCGGAAAAAATATGAGTAAGGAAACAGTTTCAACAATTGGTGAACAAAAAGAAAAAAATTACGCGTTACGTGCGAATATGACACAAGCTGAATTTATTGCTGAAGTTACAGATGGTTTATTACCACCACCTGCCTATTTCGGAATGAATGTAGCTATGAATAAAAAAGGAATTCCAACTTTTTCTGCAATTTTGAATAATGGAATGAGAGAAATAACCGCCGCTGAATTTGAAACTATTATAGAAGATTCAGGTGCTTTAATTTTAGACACAAGAAATAGTGGTGATTTTGCAAAAGGATTTGTTCCGCAAGCTATAAATATTGGAATTAATGGCGATTTTGCTCCTTGGGTTGGTGCTTTAATTGCAGATGTAAATCAGCCTATTGCTTTAATTACCGAATTAGGAAAAGAAGAAGAAACAGTTACAAGATTATCTCGTGTTGGTTTCGATAATATTTTGGGGCATTTGAAAGGTGGTTTCGATGCTTGGAAATCTGCTGGTTTTGAAATTGATACTGTAAATAGAATTTCAACTCAACAATTTGAAAATGATGTAAAAATTGGTGAAAGTACTATTATAGATACACGTAAAGAAGGTGAGTATGAAGCGGAACATTTGGAAGACGCTTATAGCAAACCACTTGCTTATATTAATTCTTGGGTAAAAGATATTAATCCAAATGAACACTTTTTCTTACATTGTGCGGGTGGATATCGAAGCATGATTGCAGCTTCAATTTTACAAGCTCGTGGTTATAGAAATTTTTCAGAAATTGATGGTGGTTTTAATGCAATTGCCAAAACTACTAATTTGCCTAGAACAAATTTTATCTGTCAAAGCAGAGTTTTGTAGGTAATTTTGCAATAATAATACATTTACTAAACCGATTCTTTTCCATGAATCGGTTTTTTTATTTAGATTTACGCTACTAAAAAATCTAATTATGAGTAAAAGTACTTTAAGAACTGATGAAAATTGCTTGAATTGCGGCGCAGATGTTACCGAACGTTTTTGTCCTTCTTGCGGACAAGAAAATGTGGAAACCAAAAAATCATTTCACTATTTATTTACTCATTTTGTAGAAGATTTAGTGCATTATGATAATAGCTTTTGGAAAGCCATTAAGTATCTTTTATACTCGCCAGCTACTTTAACAATCGTTTATTTAAATGGAAAGAGAAAGCAATTTATGGCACCAGTTAAGCTTTTTATCTTTGTCAACTTTTTTGCTTTTTTTGTTTTTAATGCGTTTGTTTTTCATGACTTTGAAGATATAGTTTCAACAAAACCAACCAATGAAAAGAATTTTTTAGATCGAAAAAATGTATTTAATAACGAAAATAAATTTGTTGGAAGTAACCAAAAGAAAACTACCGAAAAATCTTGGCTAGATATTAATGTCAATGATAAAATGACAAAACTCAATCAAAAATATACTATAGGTGAAATTAACAGAATGATGTTTAATAAAGCGATTGCTAATTTGCCAAAATGGATTTTCTTTTTTATGCCATTTTTTGCTTTCGGATTATGGTTAACACACGATAAAAAGAAATGGTGGTATTTTGATCACGGAATCTTTACCTTTCATTTTTTCTCTTCATTGCTATTAATTCTTTCGCTTTCGGCAATAATTTCAACAATTGTTGGTTTATCAAGCTATGAATGTAACGAATGGTTTGAGTTTGGTGTGTTTTTACTTCTTCAACTAATCTTTTATAAATCATATAGAAAATTATATCAAGAATCAAGAATTAAAACCTTTTTTAAACTCTGTTTTATTTACTTATTTAACTTTGTAATGCTAATTATTGTAATGATTTTGGCATTTATACATACCATATATACCTTATAAAATGAAAAAAGTAATACTTATCACTGGTGGTTCATCAGGGATTGGAAAAGCCATTGGAGAATTCTTATTAGATAAAGGATTTATCGTTTATGGAACAAGTAGAAATGCTTCGGCTATTTCAAATTCAAAAATAAAATTAGTTGATTTAGATGTAAGAGATTCCAATTCAATTAGAGCTTGTATCTCAAAAGTTATTGAATTAGAAGGTAGAATTGACGTACTGATTAATAATGCAGGTGTAGGAATTACTGGTCCGCTAGAAGAAATTCCGTTAGAAGAAATTAAAAATAATTTTGATACGAATGTTTTCGGACCAATCGAAACGATGAAAGCGGTTTTACCAACTATGCGTAATCAAAAAAGTGGATTAATTATCAATATTACTTCTATTGCTGGTTATATGGGTTTACCTTTCCGAAGTGTATATTCTTCATCAAAAGGAGCTTTAGAATTGATTACAGAATCGTTACGAATGGAAACCAAATCGTTCGGAATTCATATTACCAATGTAGCACCTGGAGATTTTGCAACAGATATTGCTTCTCGTAGATTTCATGCACCAGTTATTAAAGGTTCGGCATATGAAAATGTTTATCAAACCCAATTAAATATGATGAATGAGCATGTTTCTGGTGGAAGTAATCCAATCAAAATGGCAGTGGCAATTCATAAAATTATTGAAACAAAAAATCCAAAAGGTCATTATAAAGTGGGGGCATTTATGCAGAAATTCTCCATTGTTTTGAAAAGAATTTTACCGGATAAAATGTATGAGAAAATTTTAATGAATCATTATAAATTGTAATTTATGGATGAAATTATCACATTAATATTGCCAATAATAGCCGTCGCAAGTATTTGGTATTTTTTATTTACTAAAATGAAAAAAATTAGTCAATCTAATCCATTAATTGAAAAACAAGATGAAATGATTTCTTTACTAAAAGAAATTAAAGATGAATTAAAAGAATTGAATAAAAACAATTCTGAAAAGAAATAATTAATCGTAATTTTGCAAAAAAGAATAAAAAGACATTTAATTAAAAATATAAAAACATGAAATTTTTTATTGATACAGCAAACTTAAAAGACATCGCAGAAGCTCAAGCTTTAGGAATTTTAGATGGGGTGACTACAAATCCTTCATTAATGGCTAAAGAAGGAATTACTGGAAAAAATAATATCTTAAAGCACTATGTAGATATTTGTAATTTAGTAGATGGTGATGTAAGTGCAGAAGTAAATGCGCTTGATTTAGAAGGAATGATTAAAGAAGGTGAGGAGTTAGCTGATTTGCATCCACAAATTGTGGTAAAATTACCAATGACAAAGGAAGGAATTAAAGCTTGTAAATATTTTTCAGATAGAGAAATTAAAACTAATGTGACTTTAATTTTCTCTGCTGGTCAAGCTTTATTAGCAGCTAAAGCTGGTGCAACATATTGTTCACCATTTTTAGGTCGTTTAGATGATATTTCAACTGATGGTTTAAATTTAATTGATGAAATTCGTCAAATTTATGACAACTACGGTTTCGAAACTCAAATTTTAGCAGCTTCAGTTCGTCACACGATGCACGTTGTTAATTGTGCGAAAATTGGTGCAGATGTTATGACTGGACCATTATCGTCAATTACTGGATTATTAAAGCATCCATTAACTGATATTGGAATTGCTCAATTCGTAGCAGATTTCGAAAAAGGAAATAAATAATATTTCTCCACTTAAATAAAAAAGGCGTTCAAATTAATGAACGCCTTTTTTATTGTTATACTGAATTGTCACACTGACCGGAGTCGAAGTGGTGTCTCAGTTTCTATTTTCTATTACTTCAAATAATTCTCAAAATTGGCATCAAACATACTCACAAAAGCATTATTGATAGTTCCATTTTTATTAATAATCATGGTTCTGTACACCTTATTAATTACCCATTTATTTTTTAATTCTTCAAAATCTGTAGCGCGTAATTCAATTGAATTGTTGAAGTTTTTGTCTTTAATTTCTTTTAACCAAACATCTTGCGAATTGTTAATATTCACTGCAATAAATTGAATATCTGGATATTTAGCTTTTAATTCATCTACTTTTTTATGAGAATAAAGAGAGTGAGAATCAGATTGTTTATTCCAAAAGTAAATAATCGTTTTCTTAGTAATAACGTCTTTTATTTTAACTGATTTACCGTTCATGTTAAGCAATTTCACATCAGGTAAAGCACCATTACATTTTAATTTTTTAATGCTTTCTGCGGTTTGCATCACTTTCGATTTCAATTTTTCATCTGTCACTATTTTAGAATACAAACTGAAAAACTTTTCGTTATTGTGAGAACATTGATCTGATAGTAAATACATATTAGCAATGTTATTAATTACTAAGTTTTTTACATTTTTATCTTTAATTAAAGTATCGGCAATTTGTAATTTTTTAATATTGTTTTCTAAGCTCATATCATCTAAATGACCTTTACAATCTGTTAAAACAATATTGTTTAGCATGCTTGTCATGTAATTAATAAAAGGAGAATAAAACAACAAATTAGGCTTGTTTACATCAATTTTGCTTCTATAATTATAGTATGATTTTGGTAAGCTAGTTTTAATATTTTTCCCAGTTTTGAATTCATGAACAATTGGAAAAATCTCTCTTTTATAAGCGTAGTTTAATTCGATATTGGCTTTAGCAATTTCATCAAATTCATCAGACCAATTAATAAATGATTTTCTTTTGTTGTATAATTTGGTTGTATTTTGGTAAGAAGAATCAATATATTTAGTAAATGTTTTTTCGTCTTCTCCGTAAATTTCAAACATATTGTTTTTTAAGTGTACATCTTCTAAAAATAATTCCATCATAAAATTATTTTTTTCATCTCCACGACCACAAAACATTAAAGTATTATCAAAATCATTGGTATTCAAACGAATCATAATACTGTCATTCTTATCAAAAAACACATACTGATATTCAGCCTCATCCTTAAAACTATATAATCCAGGTTCTAAAGATTCGAATTTATGAAAGAAACGATTGTTTTTATCTAAATAAAAAGTATCAATAACTTTATCGTTTTTCATAAAAACAATAAACTTACTTTTCGGATTTTCAATCTCGCCTCCAAAATAAGCCACATTATTTCCACCCATCAAACCATCTTTACACGAAGTCATCGATGTAAGTAAAATTGAAAGTAAAATAAAATTAATATAAGAGTATTTTTTTAGCATACGGGGGCGTTTTATTTTAATGTAACAAATATATTTCTTTCAATTTCTTCTTCGTGTTAATGTAGCGTTAAAAAAGCCTAACATAATTATAAAATAAAAAATAGCAAAAACTCGTACATTTTTGTTAATTTTGCCGCAATTTAAAAAATAATTTGATACATGCTTACAATTTCTAATTTATCGGTACAATTTGGTAAAAGAATTTTATTCGACGAAGTAAATACAACTTTCACACAAGGAAACTGTTACGGAATTATTGGTGCTAATGGTGCCGGAAAATCTACATTTTTAAAAATAATTGCCGGTGAATTGGATCCAACTTCTGGAAGAGTAATTTTAGAGCCAGGTAAACGTATGTCGGTTTTAAACCAAAATCACAATATGTTTGATGAATATACGGTTTTAGACACGGTATTAATTGGTAATAAAGTTTTACATGCTGTGAAATCAGAAATGGATGCTTTGTATGCAGATTACGATGATAAAAATGCAGATAGAATTGGTGAGTTGCAATTGCAATTTGACGAGATGAATGGATGGAATGCAGAAAGTGATGCAGCTACTTTATTATCAAACTTAGAAATTGGTGCCGATTATCATTATACTTTAATGGGTGAAATGGATGCGAAATTAAAAGTTCGTGTGTTATTAGCACAAGCTTTATTTGGAAATCCAGATGTGCTGATAATGGATGAGCCTACCAACGACTTGGATTTCGAAACAATTGGTTGGTTAGAGAATTTCTTAGCAAATTATGAAAATACAGTATTAGTAGTTTCTCACGACCGTCACTTTTTAGATGCGGTTTGTACACATATTTCTGATATCGATTTTGGAAAAATTACACATTATTCTGGAAATTATACTTTCTGGTACGAATCTTCTCAATTAGCAGCGCGTCAGAAAGCACAACAAAACAAAAAGGCTGAAGAGAAAAAAGCAGAATTAGAAGAATTTATCCGTCGTTTTAGTGCGAACGTAGCAAAATCAAAACAAGCAACTTCTCGTAAAAAAATGATTGAAAAATTAAACTTAGATGAAATTAAACCATCAAGTAGAAGATATCCAGCTATTATTTTTGAAACGGAACGTGAAGCGGGTGACCAAATTTTAAACATACAGAACTTATCTGCATCAATTGATGGTGATTTACTATTTAAAGATGTAGATTTAAATATGGCTAAAGGAGATAAAATTGTAGTTTTCTCTAAAGATTCTCGTGCTACAACTGCTTTTTACGATATTTTAAATGGTTTAAAAACGCCAGATTCTGGTGAATTTGATTGGGGAATTACAACAACTCAATCGTATTTACCAGTTGAAAACCATGACTTTTTTGATAATGTTGATTTGAATTTAGTTGATTGGTTACGTCAATGGGCAAAAACAGAAGAAGAAAGAGATGAAGTTTACGTTCGTGGTTTCTTAGGAAAAATGATTTTTTCTGGTGAAGAAGCGTTGAAAAAATGTAATGTTCTTTCTGGAGGTGAAAAAGTGCGTTGTATGTTGTCTCGTATGATGATGATTAGAGCGAATGTTTTAATGTTAGATGAACCAACGAATCACTTAGACTTAGAATCAATTACGGCTTTCAATAATTCATTGAAAAACTTTAAAGGTTCGGTTTTATTTACAACACATGACCACGAATTTGCACAAACTGTTGGAAATAGAATTTTAGAATTAACTCCAAAAGGTGTTATCGATCGTTACATGACATTTGACGAATATTTAGATGATCCAAAAATTGCTGAATTAAGAAAACAAATGTATTCGTAATTAGTGATTTTAGATTTACGATTTACGTATTGGATATATTTAAAAATCCCGAGTGTTAGCTCGGGATTTTTTTTATAATATTAGTAATTCAAATTAATCAACGAATTCTTTATATTTAAGTTTAAAATAAACTGCATAAAGTGATTTATATTGAGTTGGATTAGAAGATTTGTAAACTCTACCTGCAAAATGACCTTTTATGATTACATGTTGAACTCCGTTTTCTGTAAAATATTGTTTTTCTGAAACAACTAAATCATTTGAAGTATTTGTTCCAAGATCTGATCTATATAACACCCCATTTTCATCATAATATTTGATTTTAATATTTCCTTCATAATCGTTAGTGTCTAAATAGTCAAAAATTATGTTAGAAAACATATTTGAAAATCCTAAACTTTCACTTTCATGTGTTCCGTATTGAAGTCTTCTAAAAGTGATATTAATTGAATTTTTATTATCAGTTAAAGAAGTCTTTAATCCACTACTATAAGTATAAGAATTCTCTCCAGCACCTTCATCCTCTGATGTACTTAGTGTTTCAAAATAGGTAGTGTTGTTATTTGCAAAGTAATTATATTCAAATGGATTTTCATTTGAAATATTACCTTTAATAAACATGTCTGGCTCTGTTGTGGGTGTTTCAGCTTCGGTTACTTCTTCGCTATTGCTGCAAGAAAAAAAAGATAAACTCAGTAATAAAATTACTATTTTCTTCATAATGTATACAAATATAGGTTAAGGTTTAAAGTTAAAAGGAATGAGATTTTTATTCATTCAACAAATCTGGTCTTCTTTCTTGTGTATGTTCGTAAGCTTTTTGTTCGCGCCATTTTTCAATTTCTGGAAAATTTCCACTCAATAAAATATTCGGAACTTTCATGCCTTTGTATTCTGCAGGTCGTGTGTAAATTGGAGGTGACAATAAATTATCTTGAAAACTATCCGTTAATGCGGAAGTTTCGTTACTCAATACACCAGGAATCAATCGGAATAAAGCATCACATAAAATAATGGCGCCCATTTCGCCACCTGATAACACATAATCACCTATTGAAATTTCTTTCGTAATATGCATATCACGCACACGCTGGTCCACACCTTTGTAATGTCCACACAAAATAATTAAATTTCCTAACATCGACATTGAATTCGCCATTTTTTGGTTTAGCGTTTCCCCGTCTGGCGTCATATAAATCACTTCGTCGTATTCGCGTTCACTTTTTAATTTGGTAATGCAATCGTCTATAGGTTGAATATTCATCACCATTCCAGCACCACCACCAAATTGATAATCATCAACACTTTTTTGTTTATTCGTACTATAATCGCGTAAATTATGAAAATGAACTTCTACAAATCCTTTCTCAATAGCTCTTTTCATCATAGAACCTTCGAACGGACTTCTCATAATTTCTGGTAAAACAGTAATAATATCTACGCGCATAGTTTTTTTATTTTGAAGTGCAAAGTTACAATTCGCAACTCACAACTCATAACTTTTTTAAACACCAAATTGAGTTAAATGGTGATTTAAATGCATGTAATGTAATTGATCCCATTCATTATAAGTCATCATTCCAAAAAATGGATGCTTTTGATTTTTAATTACAGGGTGTCCTTCTTTTTCAAAACGCATAACTTTTTCAATTAACTCATTTTTTGTAGACTCAAAATCGTAGTGATCTTTTCTAATAAAACTTGGTGCTGTTGGACTATCTTTTTTAAAAGTGTCACTCTTTAACATTTTTCCTTTCACCATTCTTCCTAATAATTGCATTAAAAAATTGACTTTAATTTCTGTATTACCAAAAGCAAAATCAATAGGAGCAATGCAGTGACTTAACATTTGGTCGACTGTCATTTTTCCCCATTTTCCTTTTGAATCAGGAGATAATTGATTAATTCTTGCAATAATTTCTTGATTGTCTGTTTGATTAAAAATTGATTTCATATTTTTTTAAATTATTAAGTTTATTTTTTTAATTCTCCTAAGATAGAATACATCATTGGGATTTTATTTCCGAATTTTTGGATGCGAAATTTTCCTGGTTCAAATTCTTCAGTATGACTAAAACAATTATAATTTGAGTAGTCAAATTCTTCAAAATTTATAATAGTAATATTTTGTTTTATAAGCGATTGCATAACCTCACTTAAACTATGATTCCAAGTAATGGTTTTATATTCAATTTCCACATATCTGTCGGCATAAGTGCCTGTTTCTTCTTCTGTTATTGGTTCCGATTTGAAGTAATTGTAAAATATTTCATTAAAGTCATTATCAAACATCCAAACCACAGGGTGAAATTCGAAAAATACTAATTTTCCATTTGGTTTCATCGCACCTGCAATCACTTCAGCCCATTTATTTAAATCAGGTAACCAACCAATTGTGCCGTAACTGGTGTAAACAATATCGTATTTTTCAGATATGTGTTCTAAAGTTTCATACACATCACAACAAATAAATTCGGCATCTAAACCTAATTCGGCATTCACTTGTTTGGCCTTTTCAATGGCTTTATCTGAAAAATCAATTCCTGTGACTTTTGCTCCTAATCTTGCTAAAGACAATGTATCTTGACCAAAATGACATTGTAAATGCAAGATTCTTTTTCCTGAAACATCACCCAATGCATCTAAATCGGTTTGCGGTAAAGTCACTTTTCCTTCAATAAACTTATCTTGTTCGTAAAAGTCAGAATCTACATGAACTGAAACTTTATTATTCCAAGTTTGTTTATTAACATTTATATAATTTGAGTTTTCCATTTTTATAATTTTAATTCCATTTGTATATCCGCTCTGTCATAGTCTGTTTCGTCCATTGGCACTTCCACAAAGTTGTATTTTAAATATAAGTTTAAAGCTGGTTTAAGAATTCGGTTAGAAACTAAAAATATTTTGTTGGCATGTTGCTGTTTTG
>CAMLRV010000070.1 GCA_946482495.1 uncultured Flavobacteriia bacterium | reverse complement strand
CTGCCTGGATGGGTTGGACTGTAAATTTTGCAAATTCAAAATCTGTCGCCTTATTTATTGGAATTCTTTTTTTGATTGTATTTCTAATGGGACTTTTACCTAAAAATGTAATTACTTAAGACATACTTTCTTTAAATCTTCAACGTTTCCGTTAAAAACATTCACATCAACCAATTCATCAATGCCGTGAAGTTGTGCTTTTTCGGTGAATTGCCACATCAAATAATCGTCTTCAATTTTTTCTTTCCACGGATTATAATTGGCAATCCAAAATTGATAACCTGGAAAATCTTCTTGTAAAAAATCTTCGTAGTATTTTTCACCCGTGTAAATTATCGGTTTCACTCCGTAATGTTTTTCAACGATAGTTAGCCAATTTTGCAACCCTTCTTTCAGTTTATCCATCGATTGCCCTTTTGGCATTTTTTCGATATCTAAAATTGGGGGTAAATGTCCTTTACGAAGTTTTACAGTTGCAATAAAATTATTGGCTTGCTCGGTAGAATTTTCATCCGGACGATAATAATGATATGCGCCTTGAATATAAGGTGACTCCGTTAAGTTTCTCCAATTTCTCTTAAATTTTGTATCCAATTTATTGGAACCAGCTGTAGCACGAACAATAACAAATTTTAATTCAAATTGTTCTTCTCTAGCTTCTACATTATCCCAATCGATACTACCTTGATATTGAGAAACATCAATTCCGAAAATTTTACCATCATGATTTTCTACTATATCCTTAATGCGTGCATCTTCTAATTTTCTTTGATTTGCGGTTAAAGTAGAATTTCTAAATTTAAATCCAAAATAATACAACACGGCATCTTTTTTCTGATACGCAAAAATAATCGTAGTCAACAACAAAAAAAGTCCAACCATCCATTTTAAAGATTTCGGACTTACAAATGTTTTTTTCTTATTTTTAGAAGGATATTTTCTTCTAGTTGCCATTACTCTTTCTTAAGAATCGTGTTATTTACTAGTGATAAAATCACGTATAATAAAATGATAATTGGAATAGCGATAAACTCTAACATGACAAGTAAAATCACAGAAAGAATTAAAAATATCACTTGCATTTTATATTTTTCCCAGCTAAAACTTTTTACTTTTAATGAAAATAAAGGGATTTCTGCATTTAATAAGTAGGCACTCAACGCTGTAATTCCAACTAAAACATACGGATTACTCAACGTGTCAAAAATTGCATCCACATCACTATATTGAAACTGAATCATTGGAATACTCATAATTAATAAGGCATTTGCCGGTGTTGGCAACCCAATAAACGAATCCGTTTGACGTGTATCTACATTAAATTTTGCCAATCTATAACAAGAAGCAATTGTAATTAAGAAACCTAAATACGGAACCACACCCATATAATATGTTTCTTCTGTTAAATTATATTGATATTGATTTTCCTGAATATCACCCAACATTTTATACATCACTAAACCCGGCACTACTCCACTCGTTACCATATCTGCCAAAGAATCTAATTGTAAACCTATTGGACTTTGAACTTTCCAAATTCTAGCAAAGAAACCATCCCAAAAATCAAAGAAAATACCTAAACAAACCAAAGAAAAAGCTTCTCTGTAACTTCCATTAAATGCATGAATTAAAGCGCATAAACCAGCAAATAAATTCAATAATGTAATCGTGTTTGGAATGTGTTTTTTAATGTTCATCGTATAAAATTTCTTAAATGTGATAATAAGTAGAACAAATGTAAACAATAAAATGAAAGAATTTGAGTTTATTAAAGAAGAAATGATGATATTTGTTGTAAGAATTAAATTTGCTTTGAAGAAAATACTTTTTTTATTGATCTTACTGGTTTCTCAATTGATTTCAGCACAAACAATTCGCAAATATTCCAACGAATTTTTAAACATTGGAGTTGATGCCGCTGCTTTAGGAATGAGTAATGCTGTAACTGCACAAACTGCTGATGTGAATTCGGGATATTGGAATCCGGCTGGAATTTTACATTTAGAAGACAAACAAATTGCCTTAATGCACGCGAATTATTTTGCCAATATTGCGCAATATGATTATGCTGGTTTTGCTATGCCAATTGACGACAGAAGTGCTTGGGGACTTTCTTTAATTCGTTTCGGAGTCGATGATATTTTGAACACTACTCAATTAATTGACAGTGAAGGAAATATTGATTATAATCGAATTTCGCTTTTTTCTACTGCAGATTATGGCGTAACGTTTTCATACGCTAGAAAATTACCATTAGAAGGTTTCAATTATGGTGTGAATGCGAAAGTTATTAGAAGAATTATTGGAGATTTTGCATCTTCTTGGGGATTTGGTTTCGATTTAGGATTGCAATTTCAAAACAAAAACGATTGGAAATTTGGTTTGATGATTCGAGATATAACTACCACTTACAACACTTGGACTATCAACGAAGAAGAATACGAAAAAATTAAAAATGCGGTTCCAGGTGAAAACCAAGAATTACCTGAAACAAGTGAAATTACCTTACCAAAAGCACAATTTGGTTTATCAAAAAAATTTGAATTTCATTACGATTACACTTTAGTTACTGCCGCAAATTTAAACATGGAATTCACACAAACTAATGATATTATTTCAACAAGTGTAGCGAGTATCAATCCTGCCGTTGGTTTTGAATTTGGTTATATTGATCTAGCATTTTTACGTGCAGGAGTTGGGAATTTTCAACAAATTACTCAAATCGACAATACTAGTAAAGTTAGTTTTCAACCGAATATAGGTTTAGGCTTCAAATACAAAGGCATTCAAGTAGATTATGCACTTACTGATTTAGGAAACCAAAGTGCGGCGTTATATTCAAATGTCTTTTCTGTGAAAGTCGATTTAGGTATTTTTAGAAGATAATTTTTTTGAGTATTCAGTGTTCAGTTTTGAGTATTCAGTTAATATCTTTGTCACCCTGAGCGGAGTCGAAGTATTTAAAATATTATTTCACGCGGATTGAAAGTATTGAAAAAATAAAAAAATCTGAGAAAATCCATTGAATCCTTGTAATCTGAGAGCAAAAAAAATAAAAATAAAATCAGTGCAAACCTGTTAAATCAGCAAAATCTGCGTACCTATTATGCTAAAAAAATTACTTTTCTTATTACTCCCTATTCTTAGTTTTTCACAAAACATTACGTTGTCCGACAATGCCAAAGCAAGCATTTTAACTTGCGGAACGGCGCCCGTTTCTTACGGTATGTATGGTCATACTGGAATTCGAATTACAGATAATCCAAACAATATTGATGTTGTTTACAATTATGGTGCTTTCGACTTTACAACACCTAATTTTATGTTGAAATTCGTAAAAGGTGATTTACAATATTTTGTAACGAGTGAGAATTATTACAATTTTGAATACAATTATAAAGTTGATGGTAGAAGTATTGTAGAACAAGAACTGAACTTAACAACTACTCAAAAACAACAATTATTTAACGAACTAAATAACAGTTTAACTTCAAACGAGCGTTTTTACACTTATAAATTTATTGATAAAAATTGTACGACGATGGTAGTCGATAAAATCAATAAAACTTTAGGTTCAGAAGTTTTGAAACAACCTAAATCAGAACAAAGTTATAGAGATATTTTATATCCATACATGTCGGATTTTTATATGAAATTAGGAATCCAAATTATGTTTGGAACCAAAGTTGACCAACCTGCCACTCGCCTATTTTTACCTTTAGAATTGGAAAAAGTATTGAACAATGCAACGTTAAACGGACAAAAAATTGCGCAACCAACTAAAGTTTTAAATGAAAATTCGGTAACAATTAAGTTTGATTGGGTAAATTCAATTTATACGTTATTAACTGCGATTGTTGTACTAATCCTTTTAAACAAAAAAGGAATTCAAATTACTTATTTCATTTTAGTAGGATTGCTAGGTTTATTTTTCTGTTTAGTGGGATTTTATTCGCTACACGAAGAAATTTTATGGAATTACAACGCGTTATTATTTAATCCTTTATTACTAGTTTTCGCTTTTTATTATTGGAAAAACAATACGCAAAAAATCGTCTTGTTCGGACAAATTTGCATAGCTTTCACGTTGATTTACCTAGCATATATTATAACGAAAGTACAATTACTAATTATTTTACCGCTAATTGGATTGCATTTATTTTGGTTGATTAAAATTGTGATGAAAGTGAAGAAATTAAATCAGAAATAACAATAAAAAACTCCAAGTTAAAGCTTGGAGTTTTTTATTAATCCTACTCAATAAATTTTTTTTCATTAAAAAAATTACGATTAATTATTGTTTTACGATAATTAATTATATATTTGCAGTAATAAATTTCTGTTTTAAAATGAAAAATGTAAAAATCATATCAACTGTATTATTCTATATTACGCGTTTTGTAGCCATTCTATATATAGCTGCTGCATTATATTCATTGGTATCCTTCCTTACTGGATGGAGTTACATTGAAAGAGAAAATGGCAAATATTTTTCCATTTGTTTTCCTTTTACGGAAACGCATTTCTTAAACGGTGAAAATGATTGGCCTTATAAAATTTTTAATTTCTTAATCCCAATTGCATTTTATGGCATTTTCTTTTTATTGTTAAGTAACATCTTTAATGCGTTTAAGCAACCCAAATTATTTACACAATATGGCGTTACTCAATTAAAATGGTTTTATTTGGGAAACATTTTCATGCCATCGTTGACTATTTTATTAGCCTCAATATTTGCTGGAAACATTGAAGAAGGATTAGAATTGGTTGCAGTAATACACTTTTTCCTTGGTGTATTTGCCTATTTTTTAGCAGCAATTTTCAAACAAGGATTACAACTTCAAAACGAACAAGACTTATTTATTTAATATGCCAATAATAGTAAACATAGACGTGATGCTAGCCAAACGTAAGATGCAAAGCAAAGAATTGGCAGAGATCTTGGATATTACTCCAGCAAATTTATCCATTCTAAAAACAGGTAAAGCAAAAGGTATTCGATTTGATACTTTAGAAGCCATTTGCGATGCTTTAGATTGTCAACCTGGAGATATTATCGAATACGTAAAAGAGTAAAATTCATCACATACAATCAACATTATCAATTACTTAATTGTATTTGACAGACATTCTTTTGTCTAAAATTTAACATCAAAATAATCATCAAAAACAATCAAAAAATGAACACGTTAACAATCAAAAATCTCACCAAAACGTATGCAAATGGCGTACAAGCGTTGAGTAACATCTCGTTAGAAATCGAAAACGGAATGTTTGGTTTATTAGGTCCGAATGGCGCTGGAAAATCTTCTTTAATGCGAACTATTGTTGGTTTGCAACCCGCAGATTCTGGGGAAATTTTGCTAAACGGAGTCAATGTATTAGAAAACCCAATGTTTATTAAAGAACAATTGGGATTTTTACCCCAAGATTTTGGCGTTTACCCAAAAGTTTCCGCTTATGATTTATTAAATCACATGGCAATTTTAAAAGGTATTTCCAACAAAAAGGAACGCAAAGAGCAAATAGAAATTTTACTTGAAAAAGTAAATTTATCGACTCAAAAAAGCAAAGAAGTGCATACTTTTTCTGGCGGAATGCGACAACGATTTGGTGTCGCACAAGCACTTTTGGGAAATCCGAAAATTATTATAGTAGATGAACCTACGGCTGGCTTAGATCCGGAAGAAAGAAATCGTTTTAACGGATTACTTTCAGAAATTGGTTCTGAGAGAATTGTCATTCTTTCTACACATTTAGTGGAAGATGTAAGAAACCTTTGCTCAAAAATGGCAATTATGCAAAACGGAAAAGTTTTAACTCTTGGAAAACCAAATGATTTTGTCACTGAATTAAAAGGCAAAATTTGGCAAAAAGAAATTCAAATAGAAGAATTAGAACGTTTCAAAACCGAGTATAACGTAATTGCTTCGCATTACATAGCTGGAAATTTGAATATTCAAGTGTTTTCAAATGAGCTCCTACCCGACTTTGAAACTGTAAATCCTTCATTAGAAGAAGTGTATTTTAAATTCTTAAACCAAAACGAAGTTAAGATATGAAAACACTAATTGCCTTCGATTTGAAATCTTATAGTAAAAACTGGAGATTTCTAATTCTGATTTTCACATTACTTTTTCTTGGCTTTTTCACAGGAAATATTGCCCGATTTACATTAAGTGAAAATTTAGCGTATAATTCACCTTATCAAGTTGGCTTTATTACAGCTTTTTTAAGTTTAACCAGTCTGTTTTTTTCCACATTATTTACAGCACAATTGGCGCTAAAAGAAATCGATTTTAACTTCAATTTAATTTATTTTTCGCTTCCAATTACTAAAAAACAAGTACTTTGGAGCCGATTCATTTCTATCTTTATATTGAGTTTCGGATTTACATTGCTATTGACTATTAGTTTTTTTATTGGTCGAGAAGCTGCTACCAATGGACTGAAAACAGTTGATTTTAATATCTTTTTTTACATTTTACCGATATTAATTTTCACAGTAATCAATACTTTTTTCATACTTTCCATCACAACAGCTGTAGCTTGGTTAACTAAAAACAAACTTTTTGTATATGTGAGTGGGTTGCTACTTTATGTTTTCTACATGGTCACTTTGCTGTTTTCTAACTCGCCTTTTATGGCCAATCAATTACCTCAATCGAAGCAAGCACAATTACTTTCAGCTATTCTTGATCCATTTGGACTATCCGCCTACTTTTATCAAACTTCACATTTATCAATTGAGCAACGCAATACCGATTTTTTATCGCTAAATGGTATTTTGCTTGTTAATAGAATCGGCATCCTTTTAATTTCAATTTTGCTATTGATTGTAGTGAGGAAAAAATTCACAATTTCTAAGAAAGTAAAATCTTCAAAAACCAATCAGAATTCAGATAAAACAACAATTTCACAACCATTTACGTTTGTTTCTACAGAAAAATCGACAAAAATAAAATATCAATCGCTATTGTCTTTCATGAAGATGAATTGGACGTATGTAGCTAAAAGCATACCTTTTGTTTTAATTATTTTAATCCTACTCTTTGTAGTTGGAATGGAAATGTATGCAGAAATTGAAAAAGGCATTCGATTACCGCAAAAATATGCATCCTCTGGATTAATGGTTTCAACAATTATTCAGAATTATTACGTATTAGGCGCATTAATTCTAGTTTTTTATGGAAACGATTTATTTTGGCGAAGTAAAAGTTCAAATTTTCATTATATAGAAGATAGCACCACAAATTACCAACTTAAATTTTGGTCGATTTGGCTTACTTTAACAACATTGGCAATTGTTTTTTGTATCGTTTTAATTCTTGAAGGAATAGCATTTCAAATTCTTTACAATTATCCAATTATCGAATGGAATGTGTATGCTAGAACTTTTTTATTTACGACTTTTCCTTTAATTTTAGTAAGTGGATTTACATTAATTATTCAAAAATTAATCAAAAATAAATATTTATCATTAGCCATTTCTGGGCTTTTTATTTTGCTTATGACAACTACGTTAGGCAAATCAATTATAAAATATCCATTATTTAAATTTCTAAATTCTATTAGTTTCGATTTTAGTGATATGAATGGTTTTGGAAGTTACGAAAAAGCCTTTAGTGAACGACTATTATTTGGGTTTTTAATTGTTCTTTTTCTATTATATATTATTCATCAAAATAAAAAATCGATAACTAAAACCACATTTTGGTTGCTTACTATTTCTTTTCTAGCCTTGATTTCATTTACTGGAATTCGACTAATTTCAGACTATATTCCGAAAGTCAAAAATAGTATTGAAAACCAACAAGCTAATTATGAAAAACAATTTCGAATCTTTCAAAACAAACCTCAACCTACAATTACTGAAGTTACTACAAGAGTAGATTTATTTCCTTCTAAAAACGCCTATTTTATTAAAGGAAAATATATTTTAGAGAATAAAACTTCACAAGCAATTCATGAAATTTTATTCAATTTTTCAGATAATTTCATAATTAAAAAAGCAGTTTTACAGACTGAAAATAAAGCTATTTCGATTACAAAGCAATATCAAATTGTCCAGTTGAAAAATGCGCTACTTCCGAATCAAAAAATCAGTTTTACTTTTGAATTATTTTATCAATGGAAACCTATTAATGGTCATCAATCATTTAATGCTATTATTGAAAATGGAAGTTTTATGCGAATTAGCAGATTCTATCCACAAATTGGCTATAATTCATCAAATGAAATTGAAGAAGAACCAATTAGAAAACAATTTCAATTAGGAAAACGTACTTTAATTAAGTCATTAGAAGCTCCTAAAGTTACTAATCTCGATTTCATTTCACTCGATATGATCATTTCAACAGAAGACAATCAAACCGCAATTGGAGTTGGAGAATTAACCAAACAATGGAAAGAAAAAAATAGAAATGTTTTTCAGTTTAAAACTGGTTCCATTCCGTTTCGCTTTGCTATTTCATCAGCGAAATATGCTATAAAAAAAGAAAACTACAAAGGGAAAAGCTTTGAAGTATATTATCATCCAACTCATGCTGAAAATGTGGCGCATTTAATTAAAAATGCAAAAATCACATTAGATTATTGTGAAACCAATTTTGGAAGTTATCCATTTAAAACCATTCGTTTTGCTGAAGTTTCTAGTTTCACACAAGGATTTAATGCAACAGCTTATCCAGCCACAATTTATATGACTGAAAATATGGCGTTTCATTGTAATATTTCCGCCGATCAAAAACAAGATGTGGTTAATGAATTAGCGGGTCATGAATTGGCTCATTTGTGGTGGGGAAATTCGCAAATTGATCCAGATGAACGTGAAGGTGATGTGATGTTAACCGAAACATTAGCCATGTACACTGAATTGATGTTACTCAAAAAAATGTATGGTAAGAAAAAGGCTGAAGAAAGTGTAAAAATACATCAAGATATTTTTGAAAGTGAAAAAGGTTTTTCTGGCGATACTCCATTAATAAAAGTTACTGGAGAAAAAACGCATATTTCCTACTCCAAAGGAGCTGTGGCAATGTATAAATTGTCGGAATTAATTGGAGAAAACCAAGTCAATTTAGCTTTACGAAATTTTCTATCCAAAAACAAATATCCAAATCCTAAACCAATTTCTACCGATTTTTTAGATGAAGTTTATAAAGTTGCCCATCCAAAATTTCATAATAAAATAACTGCGCTATTTAAGAAATAATAAAAAAAACTCCAAGCATTCACTTGGAGTTTTTTATTATGTTAAAACCAAATTACGCTTTTCCAGCCGCAATTAAATTTAATGCAGAGCCCGCAACAAACCAGCCAATTTGACTTTCATTATAGGTATGATTTGCTAAAATGATATCTTTGGTTCCATCTGAGTGAATAAATTCTAGGGTTAAAGGTTTTCCTGGTGCGAATGCTGTTAAATCTAAGAAATTGATTGTATCATCTTCTTGAATTTTATCGTAATCAGCTTCGTTAGCAAAAGTTAAGGCTAACATCCCTTGTTTTTTCAAATTTGTTTCGTGAATACGTGCAAACGATTTAACTAAAACTGCTTTCACGCCTAAGAAACGTGGCTCCATTGCAGCATGTTCACGAGAAGAACCTTCACCGTAATTATGATCTCCTACCACAATAGAAGAAATTCCGGCAGCTTTGTATGCTCTTTGCACTTTTGGCACTTCATCATATTCGCCAGTCAATTGATTTTTTACCGAATTTGTTTTTTTATTGAAAGCATTTTCAGCACCAATTAACATATTATTGGAAATATTATCTAAATGGCCACGGAAACGTAACCACGGTCCGGCCATAGAAATATGATCGGTTGTACATTTTCCGAAAGCTTTGATTAACAATTTTGCGTCCGTAATATTTTTTCCATCCCAAGGTGCAAATGGCGCTAATAATTGCAATCTATCTGAAGTTGGAGAAACAATTACATCCACCGAAGCTCCATCAGATGCTGGTGCTTGAAAACCATCATCTTCTACATCAAATCCTTTTTTTGGTAATTCGTCACCAACTGGTGGATTTAATTTTACTTCTTGTCCGCTATCACTCAATAAGGTATCAGTAAGTGGATTAAAATCTAATCGTCCTGAAATAGCAATTGCTGCTACCATTTCTGGAGAAGTTACAAAAGCATGTGTATTTGGATTTCCATCCGCTCTTTTAGAGAAATTACGGTTAAACGAGTGAATGATAGTATTTTTTT
>CAMLRV010000069.1 GCA_946482495.1 uncultured Flavobacteriia bacterium | reverse complement strand
TTAGATTTAGAAGGTGGTATTAACGTAACGTTAGAAGTTTCTGTTAAAGACGTTTTAAAAACTTTATCTAACAACTCTAATGATCCAATTTTTAATAAAGCTTTAGCTAGAGCTACTGCTGAAAGAAAAGGAAATCAAGATTATTTAGATGCCTTTTTTGAAGCTTTCACAAAAGAATCACAAGGAACTTTAAAATTAGCTTCTCCAGAAATTTTCTATAACAGAAATATGTCTGATGAAATTCAGTCAAATATGTCTGATGATCAGGTTAAAGTAATTTTAAGAAGAAAAGTTGCTGAGTCAATTGAAAGTGCTTATAAAGTTTTAACAAAACGTATTGATAAATTCGGAGTAGCTCAACCAAATATTCAAAAAATTGGTCAAACTGGAAGAATTTTAGTAGAATTACCAGGTGCTAAAGATTTAGATAGAGTTGAAAAATTATTATCTAGTACAGCTCAATTAGAGTTCTGGGAAACTTTAAGACCAGAAGAAATGGGTAATTTCTTTACTGCTGCAAATGAAGCATTAAAAGTAACTGAAAGAAAGGCTACAGCCACTCCTGCAACAACTGATACTACAAAAGTTGCTGAGGCAAAGTCTAAAGTAGATGATTTATTAGCAAATAAAAAAGATCCTGCTCAAAAACAAGCACAAGATTTAGGTCCATTATTTGAAAAAGCTGTTCCTGGCCCATCAGGATTATATGCTTATAATGTAAAGGATACAGCTAGAATTAACTCTTATTTAAAAAGAGCTGATATTAGAGCTTTATTACCTGCAACAGCATCTTATGCTAAATTTGCTTGGGGAAAAACAAATGAAAAGTTAGGTGATATTGTTGAATTATACATCTTAAAAGGTACAGCAGATGGTGTAGCTCCATTATTAGGTGGTGCTGTTACAGATGCAAAAGCTGATTTCGATCAGTTTGGTAAACCGGCAGTTAGTATGCAAATGAACCCAGCAGGTTCTAGAAAATGGGAACAATTAACTGGTGATATCGCTAGAAAAGGAAACCAAGTTTGTATCGTTTTAGATAATATTGTGTACTCTGCAGCAACTGCTAAAGCAGCAATTTCTGGAGGACAAACTCAAATTTCAGGTAACTTCACATTAGAAGAAACTGCCGATTTAGAAAATGTATTAAGAGCAGGTAAATTACCAGCTAAAGCAGAAATCGTACAAAAAGCAGTTGTAGGTCCATCTTTAGGACAAGAAGCAATTGATAACGGTATCATTTCATCATTAATCGGATTGTTATTAGTTTCTTTCTGGATGATTTTCTACTATGGAAGAGCTGGTTGGTATGCAAACGTTGCCTTATTATTAAACTTAGTGTTGTTATTTGGTGCAATGGCTAACTTTGGTTTTGTATTAACATTGCCTGGTATTGCTGGTATCGTATTAACAATGGGTACTGCAGTAGATGCAAATATTATTATCTACGAAAGAGCAAAAGAAGAATTAAGGTCTGGTTTATCATTAGAAGATGCAGTTAAAACTGCTTTTGGATGGAAAGGTGCGATGCGTTCTATCATTGATGCCAACGTGACTCACGTTTTAACTGGAACAATTTTATACGTATTTGGTGAAGGTATGATTAGAGGTTTCGCAATTACTTTATTAATCGGTATCTTAACATCATTATTTACTTCAATCTTTATCGCTCGTTTCTTTATTGATGCAGATATTGCTAAAGGTAGAAGTTTACAATTCTCTACAAATATTACTAAAAACTGGTTTACTGGTTTCAACTTTGATTTCTTAAAAATCAAGAAATTTACTTATATTTTCTCATTAACAGTTTGTATTGTGAGTGTGGTTTCATTCTTTACAAATGGTTTCGATCAAGGTATTGATTTCGTTGGAGGAAGAACGTTCCAAGTTCAGTTTGATCAAAAAGTTTCTTCTGAGGATGTTTCAAATGCACTTTCAACTGCTGCTATATTTGATAAAGCTGAAGCGAAAACTTTCGGTAATGATAGTCAATTAAAAATTACAACAAAATATAAAATTGACAAAGAAGGTATCGAAGTGGATAAAGAAGTAAACATGAAATTATACGATGGATTGAAAAAATTCTTCGCAAAAGAAATTTCATACGAAGAGTTCACTAATTTATACGAAGGAAAGAAAATTGGAATGATGCAGTCTATGAAAGTGAATCCTACAATTTCATCTGACATTAGAACAAATGCTTACTGGGCGGTTTTAGGTGCGATGTTATTAGTATGTTTATACTTAGTAGTTTCATTTAGAAAATACCAATATTCATTAGGAGCAATTGCTGCGGTAGCGCACGACGTTATTTTCGTATTAGGAATTTACTCTTTATTATACAAATACATGCCTTTCCACATGGAAATTGACCAGCACTTTATTGCGGCAATCTTAACGGTAATTGGATACTCAATGAATGATACGGTAATTGTATTTGATAGAGTTCGTGAATTCTTAGGTGTTAGATCGCACCACGGTGATTTTAATCAAATTGTAAATGATTCGATTAACACTACTTTATCTCGTACATTGAATACATCATTAACAATGATTTTAGTATTATCGATTATGTTCGTATTCGGAGGAGATTCTATCCGTGGATTCATCTTCGCGATGTTAATCGGTATTATTGTGGGTACATATTCATCATTATTCATTGCAACTCCGGTATTAGTGGATACAATGACAGCTTACGATAAAAAAGTTGTTGAGAAAGAACACAATTCTTAATCACACAGTTTAATCATATAAAAAATGCCCCGATATATCGGGGCATTTTTATTTTATATTAATTTTAAATGTTAATTACAAACTATGCTGCTTTAAATAATCAACCGCATATCTTCCTTCGTTAAATAATAAATCTAATATGGATAAATTGTTTAAGAAGCCATGTTTGTCTTCAAATACTTGTGTGTAGGGTTCAATTTGAGTGTTGTCTTTTTTTCCATTCACCAAATAACGAAAATCGGTTTTGTCTGCAACTTCATGAAAGTATTCTGCTGTTTTTTCAAAAGGAATTGTAATTCCTAAAGCTTCATTTACTAATGCAAAAATTTCGAAATTTAAATCGAGCATAAATTCATGTTTCTTCTCAAATAATGGTCTGAAATCATCTATAAAATATTCGTAAAAAGGAGAGTTCTTATAAGCAGCTTCTAACGATTTAAAATGGTTTTTCTGCCAATTATGCTGGTTGTCTATTTTAATATCTTTAAACTGATTGTTTGTGTGGTCATGCTTTACCGATATGTTTAACATTTGAATTCCGTTCGGACTATAAATGTACATTCTGTTTCGATTGGTTTGCTTCTGAAAAGTATCTTCTACTTCAAACGTAACTTTTTCTGCATGAATCATCGCAATGTAGTGACTGATTGACGGAAAATATGTGGGGTAAATTAATATGTTTTTATTCATAAGTATCTTGTAATTAAAAAAGAGTTGTAAACTAAATTACAACTCTTAAATTTTTAAAGCAAATCTGCATCTTTTTTCTTTTTCTTTCCTCTAAACCAATCCCAAACAAAATAAGCTCCTAAAATGATTAAGAAATATTTGAAATAAGATTGTGGTTGTCCTTTGCCACTAACTGTTGTAAAGAATCGTTCTGTTCTAAATTTATTTAATAAACCTTTCGCATTCCAATCTACACTCATCCAAATGAAAATTGGTTTACCAACAATATGATCTGCTGGAGTGTAACCGAAATAACGCGCGTCTAAGGAGTTATGTCTGTTGTCTCCCATCATCCAATAATAGTCTTGTTGGAATGTGTAAGAGGTTACAGGTTTTCCATCAATTTTGATTTCGTTACCGTTTACTTCTAACTTGTGATTTTCGTATTCCGTAATAATGATTTTGTATAATGGTAATGATTGTTTGTTTAACGCAACAGTTTTTCCAGCTTGTGGAATATAAATTGGTCCGAAATTATCACCATTCCAATCGTTTGTTACTGAAGGTTTTCCGTCTTTAAAATCAGGGAAGGTTCCGTCTTCAGCACCTTTTCGAATAATTCTATTTACAGACTTAATTCCAGAAACTGTTTTTAATTTTTCTGCTCCATCAAAAGTTAGGGCAGAAATATATAAAGTGTCTCTTTTTTCGTTTTTGAAACCTGCTCCATCAGTTACATTAAGTTCTTTTAAGAGACCTTCAAAATCAATTGGAGTATTCATATCGTAAGTAACTTCATATGAATACTGAGGTTTTGCTCTCTCTGGTAAAATCAATTCTTTGCCATTTACAAAAACAATTCCATCTTTAATCTGTAAACTATCACCAGGAATACCAACACAACGTTTTACGTAATTTGTTTTTTTATCACGAGGTTTATCTACTCTAATTGGAGATGGATGATACATGTTGTCTAGAGTATCTCTTGGCCAGTTGAAAACAACAATGTCATTGTTTTTTATTTTTTCTAATGCTGGAAATCTGAAATAGGGTAATTGTGGCTTACTGAAGTATGATAATTTTTTTACTACTGGAATAGAATCATGAACCATAGGCGCAGCAATTGGTGTCATTGGTGTTCTTGCGCCATAATGAAATTTACTTACAAATAAGAAATCTCCAACTAATAAAGATTTTTCTAAAGACGAAGAAGGAATCACAAATGGTTGAATGAAATAGGTATGTACAAACGTAGCAACAATTAACGCAAAAGTTAAAGAACCTAAAGTATCTAAAGCTTTTGTAGCCGGTTTTGTATCACGTTTGGCTTCGTAAGAAACATCTTGTGTATAATTTACTAATCCGATATATAATCCTAATGAAATTACACCTAACCACATATCTGCAGTAGTTTTCTTTCCGAAAGTACGTAATGTTTCAATCCAAATTACAGGTAAAATTAGTAAGTTAATTACAGGTATAAATACCAAAAACATCCACCATTTTGGACGGTTGATAATTTGCATTAATGTGATACCATTATAGACAGGAATAAATGCTTCCCAAGCTTTTCTACCTGCTGTTGTGTACAATTTCCAAGTGCAAATTCCATGTAAAGTACTAATTAGTAATACTGTGATAATCCAAGTTGATATGTCCATAATTTTTTATTGTAAATCGTAAATCGTAAATCGTAAATCGTAAATTTTTATCTTAAATCCCTAAAACGTCTTTCATGGTAAAAACACCTTTTTTACCCAATAACCATTCTGCTGCGATGACCGAACCTAAAGCAAAACCTTCTCTACTGTGAGCTGTATGTTTTATTTCAATTTGGTCCACCTTACTATCATAAAAAATAGAATGTGTTCCTGGAATGTTTTCTATTCTTTTAGCGTCAATATGAATCTCATTTGTTGATGGAGTTTCTAATGTCCAATTTGTGTAATCCGTATTTTTAATAATCCCTTCAGCTAAACTAATTGCTGTTCCGCTTGGTGCATCAAGTTTTTGAGTATGATGAATTTCTTCCATAGAAACGTTATAGTCTGATAGATTTTTCATCATTTTTGCTAAATATTCATTCAATTCGAAAAAGATATTCACTCCTAAACTAAAATTCGAACCGTAAATAAAACTTCCATTTTGGTTTTCACATAAACTAACCATGTCAGTATAATTTTCTAGCCAACCTGTAGTTCCTGAAACAACTGGAATATTATTATTTAAACATTCTGAAATATGAGAAACAGCACTTGTAGGAACACTAAAATCGATAGCTACATCGGCATCTAATAATCCGTCAAAAGTATCAGTACTTCCTTTTCTTAAAACAATTTGATGTCCACGTTCTAAAGCAATATTTTCAATTACTTTTCCCATTTTTCCGTAGCCTAATAATGCAATTTTCATTTGTAGATATTTGTTGTATAAGTTGTTGTTTTGAAGTATTTGTTACTTAAAGCTTTGTTAAAATTGATAGGTTAATGTCAACCCTACAGTTTGCTTAAAAGTATATGGATCGGGTTGTAGGTCTGGCTTTAAGGTTAAATCGTCATTTACGTTAAATTGTAATAGATGCGCATCCACGTTTGCATCCACTATATTTAAAATGTATAAAGCTCCAGTAATAAGTACCGATAAATCTCTGTTTTTTTGGTAAAATTTTTGTCCACGAATCACACTTTCAGTACTTAATCTTCCATAAGTTGGGTCAGATGTGTCTATAGTACCGCCATTAGTCAAACGTTTTTTGTATTCGTCTCTATATTGATTGTATTTTTTGTTGTTGTCTACAATAAAATAAACTCCAGCACCAATAGCGCCATAAACAATAGGAACTTTCCAATAACGTTTGTTGTAAACTTGTCCTAATCCTGGTAAGATAGCTGAATAGAATGCAGCTTTTGCTGGAGCTAACGGATTAATCTCTTTTTTTACAGTTTCTTTTGTTTCAATTTTTAGTTCTTTATTTTGGGCAACTGAAAAGAATGTGCCCAAAAATAAAAAAATAAATATGTAAAGAATTTGTTTCACTAGTTATTGATTAGTTTCATAATTCTATTAAAATCTTCTTCTGAATGAAATGGAATTGAAATTTTTCCTTTACCATTTGAAGCTACATTTACATCCACTTTTGCACCAAAAAAGTCTGAAAAAGTTTTCTTTTGTTCTGAAGCAATTTCAAAAGATTTTGAAGAAGCAGGCTTACCTGTTTTAGGTTTTAAGCTTTCATGATATTTTTTTACTAAAGCTTCCGTATCTCTTACAGATAAATTTTGTGTAACAACTGTATGGTAAATGTCGCTTTGAGCATCGTGATCTTCAATATTAATTAAAGCTCTACCATGTCCCATCGAAATAAAACCATCTCTCATTCCAGTTTGAATGATTGGGTCTAATTTTAATAAACGTAAGTAGTTAGTGATTGTAGAACGTTTTTTACCTACACGCTCACTTAATTCTTCTTGAGTTAAACTGATTTCTTCAATTAAACGTTGGTATGAAATAGCCACCTCAATTGGGTCTAAGTCGTGACGTTGAATATTTTCTACTAAAGCCATTACTAATGATTCGTTGTCATTAGCAATTCTTACATATGATGGAACAGTAGCTAATCCGATTAATTTAGAAGCGCGTAATCTTCGTTCTCCAGAAATTAATTGGTATTTGTTGAAATCTAATTTTCTAACAGTAATAGGTTGAATTACACCAACTTCTTGAATCGATTTGGCTAATTCTTGTAAAGTTTCTTCATTGAAATTCGTTCTTGGTTGGAACGGATTAATTTCAATTGAATTAATATCAAGTTCAATGATGCTTCCTACAACTTTATCTGCACCTTTATCCTCAACTGACTTAATATCGTTTGAAGGATCACTTAAAAGTGCCGACAATCCTCTTCCTAATACAGGTTTTTTTACTGCTTTTGTCATTATATATTGTTTTTCTTGATAATTTCTTCCGCTAAATTTATGTAATTTGTAGCACCTTTACTAGTTGCATCGTAATTAATAATGCTTTCTCCAAAACTTGGCGCTTCACTTAACTTGATATTTCTTTGAATGATAGTAGAAAATACCATATTATTAAAATGCTTCTGAACTTCTTCCACAACCTGATTTGATAAACGTAAACGAGAATCATACATTGTTAAAAGTAGTCCTTCAATATCTAGACTAGGATTATGTATTTTTTGAACACTTTTAATGGTGTTTAATAATTTTCCTAAACCTTCTAAGGCAAAATATTCACATTGGATTGGAATCACCACACTATCTGCAGCTGTTAATGCATTTAATGTTAATAAACCTAATGATGGCGCACAATCAATGATAACATAATCATATTGTTCTTTGATTTCCTGTAATGCTTGTTTCAGCATGTATTCTCTATTTTCTTTGTCCACCAATTCAATTTCGATGGCAACTAAGTCGATATGAGCCGGAATTAAAGAAACATTTGGTGCTGAAGTTTCTACAACAGATTCTTCAGGTTTATTACTATGTTCTAATATTTGATACGTACCGATTTCAACACTTTCAACGTCAATTCCTAATCCAGAAGTCGCGTTTGCTTGCGGATCTGCATCAATTAATAAAACTTTTTTCTCTAAAACACCTAATGCAGCAGCTAGATTTATTGAAGTAGTTGTTTTTCCTACACCACCCTTTTGATTGGCGATTGCAATGATTTTACCCATTTTTCTTTTAAAATTTTCGAAGCGTAAAAATACAATTATTTATGGTATTACCAACCCATTTTTATTAACATTCCGTTAAAGTCTTTATTTCAGTATAACTTTGCCTTTAAAATTATTTTTTTTGTAAATTTGACATCTAAATTTTCAAGAGTGGTAGAAGAAAAAGTTATCTTAGTTGATGCAAATGACAATCCAATTGGGTTGATGAACAAACTAGAAGCACATGAAAAAGCATTGTTGCATAGAGCATTTTCGGTTTTTATTTTAAATGATAAAAATGAATTGATGTTGCAACAAAGGGCACATCATAAATACCATTCACCATTGTTATGGACGAACACATGTTGTAGTCACCAACGTGAAAATGAAACGAATCTTCAAGCAGGTTCAAGACGCCTTCGTGAGGAAATGGGTTTCGAAACGGAACTTAAAGAAATGTTTCACTTTATTTACAAAGCACCTTTTGATAACGGATTAACAGAACACGAATTAGATCATGTAATGATTGGTTATTATAATGGCGTTCCTGTAATTAATGAGGAGGAAGTGGAAAGTTGGAAATGGATGAAAATTGAAGATGTTAAAAACGATATGGTTGAAAATCCAAATATTTATACGGTTTGGTTTAAAATTATATTTGAAGAGTTTTACCATCATTTTGAAGAAAATTTATAGTAAATGAGAGTAACTGTTAGTAGAAAAGCACATTTTAATGCGGCGCATAGATTGTATCGTAAAGATTGGTCTGTGGAAAAAAATGACGCGGTATTTGGAAAATGTAACAATCCAAATTTTCATGGGCATAACTACGAGTTGACTATAAGTGTTACTGGGAAAATTGATCAAGAAACAGGTTATGTGATGGATGTGAAAATTTTATCAGACTTGATAAAAGAACATATTGAAAATGCATTCGATCATAAAAACCTAAATTTAGATGTTCCAGAATTTGAAAATCTAAATCCAACTGCTGAAAATATTTCTGTGGTAATTTGGAATAAATTACGATCACATATTAATATGAATTTAGATTTAGAAGTAGTTTTGTATGAAACACCTCGAAATTTTGTATCTTATAAAGGAGAATAATGAAGTTTTATCCACTAACATTTAATCCCATTTATAAAGAACGAATTTGGGGCGGAACTAAATTGAAAGATTTTTTAAATAAATCTTTTGATGGTAATCAAATTGGGGAAAGTTGGGAATTATCTACTGTTCCTAATGATGTGAGTGTAGTTTCTAATGGAGAATTTGCAGGATTGAATTTAAATGAATTAATCGAAAAATATCCAACAGAAATATTAGGATTAAAATCTATAGAAAAATTTGGTTTAGAATTTCCGTTGCTTTTTAAGTTTTTAGATGCAAAAGAAGATTTATCTATTCAAGTGCATCCAAATGATGAATTGGCTAAATTACGTCACAATTCTTTCGGTAAAACGGAAATGTGGTACGTAATGCAAGCGGATTCAACCGCTAGATTAGTTGTTGGATTCAAAAGTAAAATAAACAAAGAAGATTACTTGTCACATTTAAAAAATAATACTTTAGTTGATATTTTAAATCAAACACCAGTTCAAAAAGGCGATACTTTTTTCTTAGAAACTGGTACAGTTCACGCTATTGGCGCAGGGGTGTTAATTGCGGAAATTCAACAAACGAGTGATGTTACCTATAGATTATATGATTGGGATAGAGTAGATGCTAATGGTGTTGGACGAGAATTGCATAATGATTTAGCTGTTGATGCAATTAATTATGAAGAAACGAATACTAAAGTAAATTATCAATCCGAATTAAATGAAAGTGTAAATTTGGTGAAATGTCCCTACTTTAAAACGAATTTATTAGAGGTTTCTGGAAATTATAATTGGAATAAAACAAAAGATAGGTTTACAGTCTTTATGTGTACGGAAGGGAATTTTACTTTAATTTCTGAAGGTTTTGAATCTGAATTCAAAAAAGGTGATACTGTTTTGATTCCAGCTGTAATTGAATATGTTGAGATTGTTGGAAAAACTTCTCTTCTTGAAATTACAATTTAATTAGCAGCATATCAATATATTGTTTACTTTTGCATCATAATTTTTAAAAATAAGAAAATGGCAAGCGTTAAAAACTTGAAAAAAGAAATTAACTACGTTTTAGGTGATATCTTAAACATAGTATATATTTGGGAAATGACTTCTACAGGGAAACCAACAGAATCTTCTGAGGCTTTAGTGGAAAATATTTACGATACATTTGATGCTTTAATGGTTAAAGTGAACCAAAAAAGTGTTGAAAATAAAAAAGC
>CAMLRV010000068.1 GCA_946482495.1 uncultured Flavobacteriia bacterium | reverse complement strand
TCATTAATTTTAATATTGTTTTCGGTTAAATCAGAAATTACTCGGATTTCTCTTTCATACTGAAAACTCTTTCTTTTAAACATGAATGGGAAAAACATATTATCAAACGGAATATATTCTTTTTTGTAATCGATATAATTGACTTCACCCACAAACTGATTATAACTTTTCTCAGGAGCTAAAGCTTTTTGTAATCTTCCAATGGTCGATTGAATGGCTAAACCTTCATTATTTTGCGTAAATATTTGCCACATTGCATACGATTCATATTCGTTAATGTGCCAACTACTTACGACTACTTTTTCTCGGTGCGATTTGTAATAATCTAAAAATTCTGGATTGTTTTCGGAAAGTTTTTTAATTTCTTCATAAGTAGGTTCAGAAAATGTGCCTTCATATTGGTCTTCAAACTTATCAGAACGCGACATAAATAGTTTTCGCGATAATAATAAATCCAAAAATTTCGACAAGTCTAAGTATTTCCAAATAACTGTATTTGGATCTTCAGGTAACTTAATTTTGTCGTTTTTGATGTACATTTTAAGTTATTTTATGAAATTTATTACTCTAACGATTGCAATGCTACTAATCTGGCATAAGTTCCGTTTTGAGCAATTAAATCGGCATGTTTACCTTGCTCTACGATTTCACCTTTTTGCATTACAATAATATTATCTGCCTTTTGAATGGTAGATAATCGATGCGCGATTACAATTGACGTTCTGTTTTCCATCATTTTTTCTAACGCATCTTGAACCAATTTTTCACTTTCTGTATCTAAGGCTGACGTTGCTTCGTCTAAAATCATAATTGGTGGATTTTTCAATACCGCTCTAGCAATAGATAAACGTTGCTTTTGACCGCCGGATAATTTTCCACCAGCATCACCAATATTCGTATCAATTCCGTTTGGAAGCGTTGATACGAATTCATATGCATTTGCAATTTTTAAGGCTTCAATAATTTCTTCATCTGTAGCACTAGGCTTCCCAATAAGTAAATTATTTTTAATCGATTCATTAAATAAAATAGAATCTTGTGTTACTAAACCAATTAAACCACGTAAGGCATGCATATCCCAATTTCTAACTTCCACACCATCCACTTCGATAGAACCATCTTTAATATCGTAAAAACGAGTCAATAAATTAGCAATTGTACTTTTTCCTGAACCCGATTGACCTACTAAAGCAATAGTTTTTCCTTTTTCAACCTCAAAAGAAAAGTTTTTCAATACATTTTCTTCTTGATACGCAAAATTGATGTTTTTTACAGAAATTCCTTTATCAAAAGTGTGTTTTACGAAAGCGTCAGGTTTATTCACTACTACATTTTCTTGTTCTAATAATGTGAAAACTCTTTCTGCAGCTGCCAAACCACTTTTTACTTGATAAGACGCTTTAGAAATAGCTTTCGCAGGAGTTAAAATCGTGTAGGCCAATCCCATATAGGCGATAAATTGTGTTCCTTTAAGTGAATGTTCTTCTAAAACCATAATTCCACCAAACCAAAGTAAAATAGCAATGGTTACAATTCCTAAAAATTCACTCATTGGTGAAGCTAGGTTGTTTTTATTAGCGATGCTAGTTGATAGTTTTAATAATCTATCTAAAGAAGCATTAAATTTTTGAATAAAAGAATTTTCAGCATTATAACTTTTTACGACTTTCAATCCTGTTAAGGTTTCGTCTAAAGTTGAGATGAAAACTCCTTGTTCGTTTTGAGCTCTAACAGATTTGGATTTTAAGTTTTTACCAATTCTAGAAATAATAAACCCAGAAATTGGAATAAATGCAAAAACAAATAAAGTTAATTTTACACTAATGGCAAGCATTGCAAATATTGAAAAAACAATAGTTAAAGGCTCTCTAACAACAAGCTCCAAAATTTGAAAGAAAGAGTTTTGTACTTCACCTACATCACCTAACATTTTGGTCATTACATCACCTTTTCTTTGATCAGAATAGTAGGAGATAGGTAAATGAATAATTTTGGCATATAATTTTTCACGTAAATCTTTTAATACTCCATTTCTAAGTATAGTGATTTGAAAAGAGGCTAAATAGTTGAAAATATTTTTCAAAAGTGCAGTTACAATTACTATTCCAACAACCAACATTAAAGCATATTGTGCGCCATAATTGTTATTTAATTGCGTAATATAATAACCTAAATAGTCTTGTCCATATTTGCTAAGATCGCCAATTCCTGTATATTCTGGTTTTGTTAAAACATTTTCAGTTTGTTTGAATAAAACATCTAAAGTTGGGATTAAAGAAACCATTAATATGGTTGAAAAAAAAGCGTAAAAAATATTGAAAATTACATTTAAAACTGCATTTTTCTTGTACTTTAAAGCAAAAGGAATTAATTTTTTTAAATTTTGATCCATTAGTTTAATTTCATTTCAGTAATTATATTCTGAATTTTAGTATCTAAAAATGTATTGGCTGCTTCTAAATCGTTTTTACTTTCTAAAATTGCGTTTACGCTAAAATAGAATTTAATTTTTGGCTCAGTTCCACTTGGTCTAGCGCAAATTTTACTACCATCTTCTAAATAATATATTAACACATTCGATTTTGGAATGTCTAAATGGAAAGTTTCATTATTAATTAAATCGCGAGCGGTTGTGTTTTGGTAATCTTCAATACAAACTACACGTTGTCCGTTGATACTTTCCATCGGATTATCACGTAAATCAATCATCATTTGATTAATTTCTGCCAATCCTTCTTTTCCTTTTTTAGTTAAAGATATTAAATGTTCTTTATAAAATGAGAAATCTAAGTATAAGTTAATCAGTTCATTGTATAAACTACTTCCAGAAGCTTTCGCTTGAGCAGCAATTTCGCAAACTAATAAACTAGCCGCAACGGCATCTTTATCTCTAACGGCATCACCAACCATAAAACCGAAACTTTCTTCACCACCACCAATAAATTTTTGGTCAGGGAAGTCTTTGATAAATTTCGCAATCCATTTGAAACCTGTTAAACCAACTTTACATTCGATTCCATATGCTTCGGCTAAATCTAACATCATTGGAGTAGAAACAATTGTTGAACCAATAAATTCAGTTCCTGTTATTTTGTCGGCACGTTTCCACTGTTCTAATAAAAATGCGGTCATGATAACCATAGTTTGGTTACCGTTTAACAAAATCATTTTACCATTATTATCTCTAACAGCTACACCTAAACGGTCTGAATCCGGATCCGTCCCAATAACGATGTCTGCATTTACCTTATCCGCTAAGGCTAAAGCCATGGTTAATGCTTCTGGTTCTTCAGGATTTGGTGATTTTACTGTTGGAAAAGTTCCGTCAGGCGTTTCTTGTTCTTTTACGATATTTACGTTCGTATAGCCAGCTTGACTTAACACAGCAGGAATCGATTTAATTGAAGTTCCGTGTAAAGAAGTAAAAACAATATTTAAGTTTTCTTTTGCGTCTTTTGGTGTATTGAAACTAGCATTTTCAATAGTTGAATTGATAAACGCTTGGTCAATTTCAGAATCAATTAATTCAATTAAATTTACATTAGCTGAAAAGTTAATATCACTATATTTTAAGGCTTCAACTTCTGCAATAATTTCTCCATCTTGAGGTGGAACAATTTGTCCGCCATCTTGCCAATAGACTTTGTAGCCGTTGTATTCTGGTGGATTGTGAGATGCAGTTAATACAATTCCAGCGTGACAATTTAAATATTTTAAAGCGAATGATAATTCTGGAGTTGGGCGTAATTCTGAAAATAAATACACTTTAATTCCATTTGCTGAGAAAATATCAGCAACCACTTTAGCCAAAGTGTCGCTATTTTTTCTACAATCATAGGCAATAGCTACTTTTAAGTCTTCGTTTGGAAAGCATTTTTTCAAATAATTAGACAAACCTTGCGTGTTTTTACCTAAGGTATATTTATTGATACGATTGGTTCCAACACCCATAACGCCACGCATTCCGCCTGTACCAAACTCTAAGTTTTTATAAAAAGCATCTTCTAAACCTTTTGGATCAGAAGTCATTAATTCTTTTATTTCCTCTTGTGTGTTTTGGTCGAAAGTAGGCGTAAGCCATTCATTAACTTGATCTAATATATTTTGTTCTATATGCATGTTCTTATGTAAATGTATTATAATGTCTCCGCTATTTTGTAGCGTTCTTCGTTGCTTTTTGTACGTAAAATAATTTCGCCTAAAAATCCAGCTAAAAATTTTTGCGTACCAATAATCATGGTGGTTAAAGCGATGTAAAACTCTGGTCGGTTTGCGATTAATCTTGCAGTTGTATGGAAAAATAATTTATCAATTCCCATATATAAAGCTAAAAGAAATCCGATTACAAACATTAAAGTTCCTAATAATCCAAAAAAGTGCATTGGACGTTTTCCGAATTTCGATAAAAACCAAATTGTAATTAAATCTAAAAACCCGTTTACAAATCTGTCTATACCAAATTTTGAGCTTCCGTATTTTCTAGCTTGATGAATTACCACTTTTTCACCAATTTTCCCAAATCCAGCGTTCTTTGCCAGTACTGGAATATAGCGATGCATTTCACCAGAAACCTCTATGTTTTTAATCACCACTTTATTATAAGCTTTCAATCCGCAATTGAAGTCGTTTAACTTTACACCAGAAATTCTTCTAGCTGCCCAATTGAAAAGTTTTGATGGAATATTTTTAAAAACCACTGAATCGTATCGTTTTTTCTTCCAACCAGAAATTAAATCATAGCCTTGATTTTGAACTAAGTCGAATAATTCTGGAATCTCATCTGGACTATCTTGTAAGTCGGCATCCATAGTAATTACAACATCTCCCGATGCTTTTGCAAAACCAGCATGTAGTGCTTGACTTTTACCATAATTACGCAAAAACTTAATTCCTTTTATATTAGGATTTGTTTTTTGTAAGTCTAAAATAGTTTGCCAAGACGCATCGGTACTACCATCATCTATAAACAATATTTCATAAGAAAAGTTATGACTAGTCATAACTTTCTCAATCCATTTAGATAATTCTGGTAACGATTCTTGTTCGTTTAAAAGTGGAATTACTAGTGATATATTCATTTATTCGTTATATGTTGTTTTGCTTTTCATTACTGCTGCCACAATTAATCCAACTATTGAAGCCATAAGAATACTCATTGCAGAACCTTTTAAAATTCCACCTAAAGAATAATTGTCATTTTCTTTCATTTCAATTACCGCTTTTTTGATATCTGCAGCTGGAGCATCAAATTTTTTCATTAATTCTACTGCTTTATTTATAGATAATTCAACTAATTGTTGTTTAGCTTCTACATCGATAAAATTGAAAAGAATATACATGAAAATCTGACCAATTATAATTCCAATTGCAGAATAAATAAAGTAAGTAGTAAATGCTTCTTTGAAATTAATGTTATTGTTTAATTGTTTTTTTGCTTGAGAAACGGCATAAATTCCTAAACCAATGTAGATAAGGATTAACACAATTCCTGTTAAAGGATTACCGAAAGAATCAATACTTATTGCATACAAAGTTGCAGTAGAAAATATTGAAAAAATTCCTGCGATTACTCCAAATTTAACTCCGTTTTTCTTAATAATTTCGTTCATAATAGTTTTAGTTTTTAGTTAGTTATGCAATATAAGTATATTATTCTTACAAAACGTTACACAGACTTTTGTACAACTTCAAAAACTTTACCATCTTCAAATTTTAAAGTTTTAGATGGATATTTTAATAACAAAGCATAATCATGAGTAGCCATAATGATAGTTTTACCATTAGCATTAATCTTTTTTAACACCTCCATAATTTCAATACTCGTTTGTGGATCTAAGTTTCCAGAAGGTTCGTCTGCTAAAATTAATTCAGGATCATTTAATAAGGCTCTTGCAATAGCCACACGTTGTTGTTCACCTCCAGAAAGTTGATGTGGCATTTTACTAGCAAAATTACCCATACCTACTTTTTCCAACACTTCCTGAATTTGATTGTTCATTTCAACAGGATCAACCCAACCTGTAGCCTTTAAAACAAAAATTAAATTGTCTTTAATGCTTCTGTCCGATAAAAGTTTGAAATCTTGAAAAACGATTCCAATTTTTCTTCTTAAATAGGGAATGTCTTTTTCTTTTAAAGTATTTAAATCATAATCTACAATAGTTCCTTCGCCATCTTTTAGTGGTAAATCGGCATAAAGCACTTTCATAATGCTACTTTTTCCAGAACCAGTTTTTCCAATAAAATATAAAAATTCTCCTTTTTGAACTTCTAAATTTATGTTAGATAAGATTAAATTGTTTTCTTGATATATAGAAACGTCTTTTAATGATAAAATCGTTTGACTCATAGTAATATAATTAATGTGTAAAAATAGAAACATTTCACGGCTAAACAAAATTATTCATCTAAATAATTTCAATTACAATATTTAGGATAATTTTTGCGTTTATAGTCATATCGTTTTGATATATTTGAAACTTAAATAATCGATACAATTATGAACGTTATCACCAAGTTATCCTTACTATTGCTTTTTGTTTCGCAAAGTATTGTTGCTCAGCAATCTGCAGTTTATACAGACCAAAATCAAGACTATAACAAAGCAATTCAATTATACAAAGAGCAACAATTTCAAGCCGCTCAAATTTTATTTGATAAAGTAAAAAGTACTTCTACTTCTGAAGAAATTATATCGGATTGTGATTATTACATTGCTAATTGTGCTATAAGAACGAATCAATCTGGTGCCGATTCGTTAATGGAATCATTTATAGAAAATCACCCAACAAGTACGAAAAGAAATTCAGCTTATGTTGAAGTGGCTCAGTATTATTTTGCTGAAGGAAATTATACGCAATCTTTAAAATGGTACGAAAATATTCATGAACCAGATTTATCAGCAGCAGATTTTGAAAAAGCTAATTTTCAGCGTGGATATGCGAGTTTCGCAACCAAAAATAATAAAGATGCAAATAAGTATTTAAATAAAGTTGCCAATTCTAAAGAATACGGAAATCAAGCAAAATATTACTTAGGTTATTTGGCTTATGAAGGGGATAATTACCAAGAAGCTAATGAGCTTTTCGGACAAGTTTCTGACCAAGATAAGTACAAAGAAAAAATGGGTTATTTTCAGGCAGATATGAATTTTAAATTGGGAAATTTTCAAAAAGCAATTGATTTAGGTGAACCACAATTGAAAAAATCTAATGCTTTAGAAAAAAGTGAATTGTCGAAAATTATTGGAGAAAGTTATTTCAATCTAAAAAAATATGATAAAGCATTACCATATTTACAAGCCTATAGAGGTAAAAATGGAAAATGGACCAACACGGATTATTACCAATTAGGCTATACTTTTTATCAACAAAAAGATTATGAAAAAGCGATTACGCAATTCAATAAAATTATTGACGGGAACGATTTTGTGGCACAAAATGCCTATTATCATTTAGCGGAAAGTTATTTGAATACCGATAAAAAACAACAAGCGTTAAATGCGTTTAAAACAGCTTCAGAAATGACTTTTGATGCTAAAATTCAGGAAGATGCGGCATTAAATTACACGAAATTGAGTTACGAAATTGGAAATCCGTATGTTTCTACTCCTGAGATTTTAAAACAATTTATGGATAAATATCCATCAAATCCAAATAATCAAGAATTGAAAAGCTTATTGATTAATTCGTATATCACATCTAAAAACTACACAGAAGCTTTGGTTTTATTAGAAAAAAATAAAACGCCTGAAAACAAAGCGGCCTATCAAAAAGTGGCTTTTTATAGAGGTCTAGAAGTGTATACTGATGGAAAATATCAAGATGCTTATGCCTTATTCAAAAAATCGTTAACAGAAAATAAAGACCCTAAAATTACGGCTCGTGCTACTTTTTGGAAAGGGGAATGTGAATACAGTTTAGATCAATTTTCAGAAGCAGTTTTAACCTATAAGCAGTTTTTAAATAGTGCTGCTGCAAATCAAACACCAGAAAACAAAACGGTTAATTATAATTTAGGTTATGCGTATTTTAAAATTAAAGAATACCAAAATGCAATTCCATATTTCAATTCGTATATCGAACAATCTAAAGATGATAGAAATCGTTTAACGGATGCCTATTTACGAGTAGCGGATTGTAATTATATTTCTTCAAAATATTGGCCAGCAATGGATGCATATAACAAAGCTATCGAATTAAAATGTGTAGATGCTGATTATGCAGCTTTCCAAAAAGGAATGAGTTACGGATTTGTAAATAAAAATGATAAAAAAATTGAAGATTTAAACAAGTTCGTTACAACTTATAAAACATCTCAGTATTTAGACGATGCTTTATATGAATTAGCTAATACTTATGCTGCTGAAGAACAAAATGATAAAGCAATTGCTACATTTGATGTTATTATCAATAGTAACAAGAATAGCGCTTATGTAGCTAAATCGATATTAAAACAAGGTTTAATTTATTATAACACAGATAAAGATGATGCTGCGATTACGAAGTTCAAAAAAGTAGTAGCAGAATTTCCAAATTCTCCTGAATCTTTAGAAGCTGTTGAAACAGCAAAAAGTATTTATAAATCTAACGGAAGAGTAGCGGAATATGCAGCTTGGGTAAAAACACTTTCATTTGTGGAAGTATCGGATGCCGAATTAGATACCGACATGTATGAATCGGCTGAAAAACAATATTTAGCGAATAATGCTAAAAAAGCAATTGATGGTTTTACTGGATATTTGGCGCAATTTCCAAACGGATTAAATGCCTTGAAGGTTCATTTCTACTTGGCGCAATTATATTTTGCGGATAAATTAGAGAAAAATGCCATTCCGCATTATGATTATGTAATTGCAAAACCAAGAAATGAATTTACAGAACAAGCTTTAGTTCGTTTATCTGAAATTCATTTAAAAGATAAAAATTGCGATTTGGCAATTCCTGCTTTAAAACGTTTAGAAACGGATGCAGAATATCCTCAAAATACCACATTTGCGCAATCGAATTTGATGAAATGTTATTACGAAAAACAAGATTATGCTAATTCAGAAATCTATTCAGATAAAGTTTTAAAAAATCCGAAAATTGATGATAAAATTAAAAGTGACGCACAAATTATTATTGCTCGTTCTGCTATAAAAACCAATAATGATGCTAAAGCGAAAGAGGCTTACGCGAAATTACAGAAAATAGCAAAAGGTGAATTAGCTGCCGAAGCGTTGTATTACGACGCTTATTTTAAAAATAAAGAAGGAAAGTTTGATGCTTCAAATAAGGTAGTAGAAAAATATTCTGGAACGTATTCTGGATATAAATATTTCGGTTCAAAATCATTATTAGTAATGGCTAAAAACTATTACGGATTAAAAGATAGTTTCCAGGCTACAGAAATCCTGCAAAGTATCATAGACAATTTTACAGAATTTCCAGATGTTGTGGCAGAATGTCAAACTGAATTAGATAAAATCAAAGCCGAAGAAGCAAAAACGAATTCGTCGGTAACGAAGTAAGTTGATTTACGATTTACAAATTTTGAATTACGAAATATTAAATTAAAAACATTGCGAACCTTGCGAAAACCTTTGCGTCTTTGCGGTTAAAACAAAACAAATGAAAAAAGTAATTTTTAGTATCATCGCCATTGTAGCTATTCAAATTGGTTTTGCTCAAAAGCAAGACGAAAATATTGGTAGCGAAGTTGTAAATATTGTAAAACCATATACGCCAACTATTTCTGATGCTTTTAAAGTAAAAGAAACGCCAGCCGTAGAAGAAGAAGTAGTGGAACCTAAAATTCCAATTAAATACCAAATATTTTCTTTCCCAGTAGCCTCAACTTTTGTACCTTCAAAAGGTCGTGCTGCCGATGTGGATAAAGAAGAACAAGTAAAAGGTTTCTCAAATTATGTTTCTCTTGGAGCTGGAAATTACGGAACTGTAAATGGAGAAGTATTTTTAGCACATCAATTGAGTAAAACAGATTATGTGGGTGGATTGTTACGTCATTTGTCTTCTCAAGGTGGAATCAAAGATGCGGTTTTAGATGATAATTATTACTTAACTGGTTTAGATTTTACTTATGGAAGTAGAACCAAAGACATGAATTGGAATGTTGATTTGGGTGCGAAAAATCAAACAATTAATTGGTACGGATTACCAACTGAAAACATCATTTTTGATGAAGCTACAATTAGTTCTATTGATCCGAAACAAAGTTATAATACGATTTCACTAGGCGGAAGAATGGAGTTTAAAGACGGATTATTTAATGATGCTTCTATGCAATTCAAACGTTTTTCAGATAAATTTGGTTCAGGAGAAAACAGATTTTTTGTAAAACCAGCTTTCGATTTCGAAGTGATGGATAGTAAAATTAAAGCGTCATTTATTGTAGATTATGTAGCTGGTAATTTCAAAAAAGATTATGAAAATGTAGAAGAGATGAAATACAGCAATGTTATTTTCGGAACAAAACCTAGCTTTTTATATCA
>CAMLRV010000067.1 GCA_946482495.1 uncultured Flavobacteriia bacterium | reverse complement strand
CAATGGTCATTGAAGCCGCTGTTTCAGCTGCTAAGTTATCTAATTCTGAAGTAGTTACACCATCGTATAAACCTTCAATAACTCTCATAGCTACTTTTACAGCATCTACTAAATCGTTTAATCCATAACACAGCTTCTTGATTCGGTCTGTGATTTTGTCGAAACTTACTGGCTCTTTGTGGCCATCTCTTTTAATTACGTACATAGTTAGTTAGTTTTGTGAATCAGTAAATCCCTTTACTGTTTCGGGTTATTTGTATTAATTATTTAGCCAGTAATTAAGGCTGCCTTTTGTTGAAATAACAAAAGATTTCGATTAAGTAATTCAGAATTTGGGGAAATCTGTATTATATTTTAGAAATCAGCGTCAAAAGAAATTTTCTGAGCATCAGAATCGGTATTCATCACACCTGCTTTTTGATATTCAGCAACTCTTTTTTCAAAGAAATTCGTTTTACCTTGTAATGAAATCATATCCATAAAATCGAATGGATTTGCGGTATTGTATTCTCTTTCGCAACCTAATTCTACTAACAATCTGTCTGCAACGAACTCTAAATATTGCGTCATTAAAGTAGCGTTCATTCCGATTAATGAAACTGGCAACGATTCAGTAATAAATTCTCTTTCGATATTTAAAGCATCCACAATAATTTCTCTAATTCTTGCAGTTGGCACTTTATTTACTAAGTGATTGTTATGTAAATGAACTGCGAAATCACAGTGTACACCTTCATCACGTGAAATCAATTCGTTAGAGAAAGTTAAACCTGGCATTAAACCACGTTTTTTCAACCAATAAATTGAACAGAAAGCACCAGAGAAGAAAATTCCTTCTACTGCGGCGAAAGCAATTAAACGCTCTGCAAAAGATGGAGATTCAATCCATTTTAATGCCCATTCTGCTTTTTTCTTGATAGCTGGAAAAACATCTAACGCATTAAATAATTCTGTTTTTTCTGCCTCATCTTTCACGTAAGTATCAATTAAAAGAGAATACGTTTCAGAATGAATATTTTCCATCATAATTTGGAATCCATAGAAAAATTTTGCCTCAGCATATTGCACTTCATTTACGAAGTTTTCAGCTAAGTTTTCATTTACAATTCCGTCTGAAGCTGCGAAAAATGCTAAAATGTGTTTAATGAAATATTTTTCATCATTGGTTAACTTATGATTCCAATCTGTTAAGTCTTGATGCAAATCAATTTCCTCAGCTGTCCAAAAACTAGCTTCCATAGTTTTATATCTTTCCCAAATATCATGGTGTTTGATAGGAAAAATTACAAATCTGTTTTTGTTTTCTTGTAAGATTGGCTCAAGGGTTGACATAAGTATTTGATTTTTTTATAATTAATTAGATTCTCTTTCTGCATTTTTAACTTTACAAAAATGGACAAATGAATTGAAATATGAAAGTCAAACTTATTCACAATATGACCAAGTTTTTAACAATCTCAAATAATTGTAAAGTTAAAAATATTATTTATAACTATTTGATTTTTAACAATTTGCATTTATGGTTTTGACATAAAAAAATCGTCTTAACTAGCTGAAAACACACCTGCTAAGACGATTTTTGAAAGGTTTTTTTTGAGGTTTATTTTTTCAAATCTTGAGCTACTTTTTCTAATTCTTCGTACCACTCATTTCCAAATTTTCGCACCAAAGCTTCTTTCACAAATTTATAAACCGGAACTTGCAATTCGGCACCCAAAGCACAAGCATCTGAACAAATGTGCCATTTATGATAATTTACCGCTGAAAAATCGGAATATTCTTTAACACGTACTGGATATAAATGGCAAGAAACTGGCTTTTTCCAGTCTACAATTCCTTGATTATAAGCTTGCTCAATTCCGCAAAGTGCTGTTTTCCCATCAAAAATAACATACGCGCAATCTTTTCCGTCGATTAAAGTCGTTTCTAAATCGCCATCAGCACCAACCACATGGGTTCCTTGAGCTTCAATAGCTTCAATACCTTCTTTTCGCAAAAAAGGTTTGACTTTCGGGAAAATATTTGCTAAAATTTGAGTTTCCTCTTGTGTTAAAGGCGCACCCGCATCACCATCTACACAACACGCACCTTTGCAAGCTGATAAATTACACACGAAGTCATTCTCTAAAATTTCTTCGGAAACTATTGTTTTTTGAAGTTGAAACATTCTTTTTTATTTAAAGCACAAAGATACTTTAAAGTTAGAAGTTGGAAATGAGAAGTGAGAAGTTTTTTTAATAATAGCATGTAAAATAATAATGTTACGTTAAATCAAACCATGTATCCACTTAATATTTTTATATTTGCAAAAATATTTACAGCTAGAAATATGACTATCGACTGGAAAGAAGTTTTTACCATCTCAATGATTTTATTTGCCGTGATTGATATTTTAGGAAGTATTCCTATTATTGTTGATTTACGAAGCAAAATTGGACACATTCAATCGGAAAAAGCTACGATTGTTTCAGCAGTTATTATGATTGCCTTTTTATTTGTAGGTGAAGAAATTTTAAAATTAATAGGAATTGACGCTAATTCTTTTGCGGTGGCTGGTTCATTTGTATTGTTTTTCTTAGCCTTAGAAATGATATTAGGCGTTCGGTTGTACAAGGAAGACAACCCAACAACCGCTTCTATTGTTCCAATTGCTTTTCCATTGATTGCTGGAGCTGGAACCATGACCACTTTATTATCCTTACGTGCGGCTTATGACAAAGTCAATATTATTATTGCCATAATAATCAATGTAGTTTTGATTTATGGCGTTTTAAAGTCGTCAGGTAAAATTGAAAAATTATTAGGTGTAAATGGATTAGGAATTATCCGAAAAGTGTTTGGGGTAATTTTATTAGCGATTTCTATAAAATTATTTGCTGCCAATGTAAAAGGATTATTTGTTTAATCGTTGAGTATTTATTTAAATTAAAGAATTAAAAACTGTTATTTTGAAAGCACTTCGACAGGTTCAGTGCAACATTCAGACAACATAAAATAAAAAATAAAATGAAAATTTTTAATTACATTATTATCGCATTATCATTAATTACGGTTGTTATTAATATCACAAAAGTTAGTTTAGAAAGACCTTTTGAAGGAGAAAGCACCATTGCCATTACTGGAATTGTAGCTTCTTTATGTGCGATTGTTTTGGTAACTGTTTTCGCAGTGGCTAGAAAAGTGGTAGAACAATCGAAATAATATGTTTGACGTTATAATTATTGGTGGTGGCGTTTCCGGAGTTTCGGCAGCTTTACTTTTTGGTTCAGCAAAAGAGAAGTCTTTTATGTTGGATAAAAAAATTGGCATTATCGCACATCAAAAAAATTCTTCATTACAAAGAGCAGTTTTCAATAATGCTTACGGAATTTACGCTGGAAAATTGGGCATAGAACTTTTAGATGAAAGTTTAACGCATTTATCAAACAGTTATCCTCATATTATTCAAATTCTAGAAGAAAAAGTCTTAAAAATTGAAGGTGAAGCTGGAAATTTCACCATTACTTCAAACAAAAATACCTATCAATCAAAAAATGTAGTGATTGGAATTGGCGCTGGAAATCCGTTTACAATTGAAGGCCTAGAACAATACATTATTCCTCATAAAAAAGCAGCACCAGAGAAAAACCGAATTCAGTTAGAAAATAATGACCATTTGGTTACCGATGGCATCTATGCTATTGGCACGTTGGCCGGACACAGGAGTCAGCTTGTCATTGCAGCTGGAAGTGGCGCCAGTGCTGCAACAGATATTATGACTTTATGGAATGACAACAAACCTGTTCAAGTTCATGATGCCATTAAAGAATAAGTTATTCTTTATGATGTAGTTTTTTATATTCTTCTGATTTTACTATAAGAAATTCTAATAAAACTAACTTATCGGAATTTGTAACGGCTTCTGAAGCTTTAGGATCGAAATTACAGAATTCGAGAAAAGGTTCAATTTCTTCAAGTGACAGTTTTAAACTATTGGCTAAAAAATTAGCATCATAAGTTTTATCTGTAAATGCTCTAAATTCAATGATTTCTTTAGGTTTTGCTTTGTCTTTATTTTTAAACAAACCTACAATCATTTTCCCAATTTCTATAAAATTCATCCCGTTAGGAATACTTCCATCATTAAAATACACATTGGGTTTTCCATTGGAAGTAACTGGCATTCCGGTTTTCAATCCTTTTAAAAAAGGTTCTTTTTTTTCTATTACAACTTCTTCAATAGCTGTTGTTTTCTCAGCAAACTTAATTTTTAAGTCTTTGTTAAAATTAAACGAAGAATCCACATAAATTTTTATAACATCATAATTTTGATGATAAAAAGTAATCCAGTTTCCTATAGATGCTTTAATTTCAAAATTCCCATCAGAATTTGTAGTCACCATATCTTTACTACTAACATTAATTACCTCAACATTAGCAATTGGTAAATGATTTGAACTAACATTTCCTTTAATATTTTGCGAAAAAGAAATTTGAAAACAACACAGTAAAAGCAATGTAATTTTAATTTGCATACGAATAGTTTAGTATTTCAAAATTAAAATATAAATCATGCTTAAAAGTTAAGCAAAACAGAAATTTTGTAAAGGTTTTCTTAAATTACTTCTGTTTTTCTAAAACCTTGTTAATCATTTTGTCTTTTGGCAATACAACTTGATAATAAGCCGCATCATTGAAAAGTTGTTTTAAGAACTCGGCATATAAATAGGTTAACACTTGTTCTTTTTGTTCCGACAAGTTAAACATCAATCCGTTTGAAGTTACGTATTCTTTAAATTTAGTGAAGTATTTCTCTTTTTTAAACAATTCATTTTTTAATTCTTCTTTCGACATTTTACTGAAAAAAGCACGATTTTCATCTAATTTTTCGAAAGCATAATAACTCATAATATCCGATTGCAAGAGCAATTCCAAACCTTCTTTGTTATGATTTTTTTCAATTGGCACAAATACATCTGGAATAATTCCACCACCGCCATAAACAATTCGTCCTTTTTTCGTTTTGAACTTCAAACTATCTGCTACTTTAATACTATCAGCTTCGTATAGTTCTCCACTTAAGAAACGTTTTTCAAATTCATTAAAATATTTTTCACCTTTATCTTCATAAGGTTTTTGGATACTTCTACCAGATGGCGTGTAATATCTCGCTATGGTTAATCGCACTGCAGAACCATCATTCATTTTCATTTCACGTTGCACTAAACCTTTACCAAAAGAACGACGTCCTACAATAGTTCCTCTATCATTATCTTGAATGGCGCCTGCAAAAATTTCACTTGCAGAAGCACTATTTTCATCAATTAAAACGTATAATCTACCCGTTTCGAAAACACCTCTTTCAGTAGCATAAGATAAGTCTTCTGTTCCTTTTTTATTTTTGGTTTTAACGATAAGTTGTTTGTTTTTCAGAAACTCGTCTGCCATAGCCACCGCCATTTCTAAATAACCACCGCCATTTTCTCTTAAGTCAACAATAAGTTCTGTGATTCCTTGTCTTTTTAAATTAACTAATGCATTATGAAACTCATCGAAAGTAGTTTCAGCGAAGCGATTGACTTTAATATATCCTGTTTTGTTGTTAATTTTCGTAGCAACATCTACGCTTTTTACAGGAACCAAATCTCTAGTAACCGTAACTTTAAATTTTCTGTGTTCTGATTTTCTATAAACAACCAAATTAATTTCACTTCCAATTTCACCTTTTAAAATGGGAAATAATTTTTCGGATTGGAATTTTTTCTTGAATAGTTGCGTTGAATTTGCATACAAAATTCGGTCACCTGATTTAATTCCTGCTTTCGCGGATGGTCCGTTCGGAATCGGTTTAATTACAGTTAGTGTATCTTTATACATATAAAAATTCACGCCAATTCCCACAAAATTTCCTTCCATATTTTCGGAAACAGCTGCCAATTGTTCTTTTGGAATATAAGTAGAATGTGGATCAAGATTTTCTAGAATACCGGTTACGGTTAAATCAACTATAGAATCGGTATTTACTTTATCTACATATTCATTATCAATAAAGTCGAGCAGTTTATTTAATTTTAGTTTCCCTTCTGTTTTGGAACCCATCTGGGAATTTTTTAAAACATCAATTTTATGACCTAATAACAAGCCACCTGCAAAAGACAAAGCGATGATTACAGGAATAAAAACATAATATTTGTTTTGATGTTTATTCATTTAAATTTTGTAAATGTTCGGCTTCAACGCCAGCTTTTCTTAAAAAATCTACACCTGAAGTATCTTTATATTCTTCTAAATACACCACTCGTTTAATTCCAGATTGGTGAATTAACTTACTACATTCTTTACAAGGTGAAAGCGTAATATATAAGGTTGCACCTTCACAAGATTGTGTGGAACGCGCTACCTTTAAAATCGCATTAGCCTCAGCATGAAGTACATACCATTTGGTTAAATTTTCTTCATCTTCACAGCAATTCTCAAATCCACTTGGGGTTCCATTGTAGCCATCAGAAATAATCATTCTATCTCTAACAATAATTGCGCCAACTTGCTTTCTTTTACAATAAGAAAGTTTTCCCCATTCGGTTGCGATGCGTAAATAAGCTTTATCGTATTTTAATTTTTTCTTTTCTTTCATTTTTATGTTTTATACCGCAAAGGCTCGCAAAACTTTATTTTAATATTATTTTTACCCGAAAATTTCGCTTTGTAAAATCATGGGTAATACCACACCAATCACAAAAGCCGACATTACTAAAGCCCAATCTCTTTTAGAAAATCTAAATCCAGTTTGAACTAAATAAGCCAATATTAATACAGCAATTACCACTATAATTTGAGCAGCTTCAATTCCTAATGCAAATTCTAACAATGGAATTAATTTATCTGCACGAGTTCCTACCATAATAGAATTAAAATAGTTAGAAAATCCTAAACCATGAATTAATCCGAATGACACCGTTACAATTGCCACAAAAGTAATACTTTCTTTTTTGCCTGATTTTCCAGCGGTAAACAAGTGAAATATGGCAGTTACTAAAATCGTAATTGGTATAAGAAATTCTACTAGGTTAGCTTGAATTTTCACAACTCCAAAAACCGATAACAACAATGCTAAAGTGTGACCTAATGTAAATAAAGAAACCAATAATAAAACACGCTTCCAATCTTTAAAAGCATATGGAATCATTAATGCAATTAGAAACAAAATATGATCATAAGCATTAATATCCAAAACGTGGGTTAAACCCATCTTGAAATAAATCAAAAATTCTTGCATAATTTGTGGTAGGTTAATTATAGGGTTTTCAAACTTACAGAATTTTAAGCAAAAAAAAAAGCGACATTTCTGTCGCTTTCCAATTTTAACTTATTATAACATTTCTCTAGTTATTTTAACTTATTTTGAATTTTTCATAAATTCTTCTGCTTTTTCTACCATGCTTTTCACACCACAGAAAAACGGAACACGTTGATGTAACTCTGTTGGCACAATTTCCATTGTTCTTCCAAAACCGTCTGAAGATTTTCCACCTGCTTGTTCTGCAATAAATGCCATTGGATTACATTCGTATAACAAACGTAATTTTCCTTTTGGTGCTTTAGAACTTGTTGGATAAATATAAATTCCGCCTTTAATCATGTTTCTATGAAAATCGGATACCAAACTTCCAATATAACGCGAAGTATAAGGTCGATCACCTTCTTCTGCCTGACAATATTTAATATAATCTTTTACACCTTGAGGAAAATGAATATAATTTCCTTCATTTACTGAATAGATATTTCCTTTTTCTGGAAATTTCATATTGGGGTGTGATAAATAAAAGGTTCCGATAGCAGGATTTAAGGTAAATCCGTTTACACCATGACCAGTTGTATAAACCAACATAGTTGAAGTTCCGTAAACCACATAACCTGCCGCAACTTGATTGACTCCCGGTTGCAAGAAATCTTCTAATGTTACTGGCGTTCCAACTGGAGAAACTCTTTTGTAAACCGAGAAAATAGTTCCCACTGAAACATTTACATCAATATTTGAAGAACCATCTAATGGATCCATCAAAACCACATATTTGTTGTTATGACTTTTATCTAAACCTTCCACTGTGATAAAATCATCGTTTTCTTCAGAAGCAATTCCACACACAATTTCACGATTAATTAGCGTTTGAATAAAAACTTCATTCGCATAAACATCTAGTTTCTGTTGGTCTTCACCTTGAATATTTTGATCACCAGCTGCTCCAACAATATCTACTAATCCCGCCTTATTTACTTTATAGTTAACCACTTTCGCAGCCAAACGAATTGAGTTGATAATTTTAGATAATTCTCCTGATGAGTATTGATGTGCTTTTTGATTTTCGATGATAAACTCACCAAGGGTTTTATTTCTTTCTTCCATTACGAAATAGATTGAGTTGAATTGTCCGACAAATTTAAACAAATTTTAAACGAATCTCTTATTGTGTTTGAATTTTTTAAAATAGATTCCAAAACCATAAAAAATTTAGTTTTAATTTAAAAATATAAATTTTTGTTATATTTTTAAATATTTTTGTCTAAAACAAAAGCTAATACCTACATTTGCATACTTTTATAACATTTTTAGATTCTAATTTTCGTTACCATGTTACAAATAAGAAAAGGAAGACCACAAGATATGTCGGCAGTTTTGGATTTAATTACCGAATTAGCCATATTTGAAAAAGAACCAGATGCGGTAGTAATTACAACTGAGGATTTAGTGCGAGATGGTTTTTCTGAAAACCCATTGTTTCATACATTTGTAGCTGAAGTAAATGGAGACATTATTGGAGTTGCTTTATATTATTACCGATTTTCAACTTGGAAAGGAAAAACCATCCATTTAGAAGACTTAATTGTAAAAGAAAGTAAACGTGGAACTGGCGCTGGTTTCGCATTATATTCTGAAATTATCAAACAAGGTAAAAAAGATAATGTTCGCAGAATTGAATGGAACGTTTTGGATTGGAATACACCAGCGATTCAATTTTATGAAAAAAGCGGCGCAAAAGTTTTGAATGATTGGCGTGTAGCACACATGGATGAAGCCGGAATTGAATCTTTTTTAAACAAACTATAAACACAACTATTAATATCGAGTCGAGAGAAACATCAAGACTCACAACACAAGAAGCATGGAAATATTTAAATTTGGTGGTGCATCCGTAAAAGATGCTGCTGGAGTAAAAAACGTTTTAGAAGTTTTAAAAACGGTAGGATATAACGATAAATTATTGGTAATTTCAGCTATGGGTAAAACTACAAATGCCCTAGAAGTTGTGATTAAAAATTACTTTGATAAATCGAATGAACTTTATGCTTCAATGCAAGATATTAGAAAGTATCACAATCAAATTCTTTTAGATTTATTTGATGATGAAGACCATGAAGTTTATTTTGATGTGAATGCCCATTTTGACGATTTAGAATATTTTGTAAGAAGTAACAAATCACCAAATTACCCATTTGTATATGACCAAATTATCAGTATTGGAGAATTAGTTTCTACCACTATTGTAAGTCATTATTTAAATGCGTCTGGAATAGACAATCAATGGTTAGATGTGCGTCAATACATTAAAACTGATAATAATTACCGTGATGCAAATGTAGATTGGGAACACACTCAAAAATTAATTTCGAAAATTAATAGAAAAAAATCATTGTTTGTGACGCAAGGTTTTATTGGTGCCGATGAAAATAACTTCACTACAACTTTAGGAAGAGAAGGTTCTGATTACACAGCTGCCATTTTCGCTTATTGTTTAGGCGCGCAAGGTGTAACGATTTGGAAAGATGTTCCTGGAGTTTTAAATGCTGATCCAAGATATTTTGAAAATGCCGTTTTACTTAATCAAATTTCATATAAAGAAGCTATTGAATTAGCGTTTTACGGAGCTAGTGTGATTCACCCGAAAACCTTACAACCTTTACAGAAAAAAGAAATTCCTTTATTTGTAAAATCATTTATTAATCCAACTTTACCAGGAACAAAAGTGTGCAAAGGAGTCGATTTAGAACCAAAAACTTCATGTTTTATCGTAAAGAAAAACCAAGTTTTAATTTCACTTTCTTCTATAGATTTTTCATTTATCATGGAAGAACACATTAGCGAAATTTTCGGATTATTCCATAAATATAAAATCAAAGTAAGTTTAATTCAGAACTCAGCTATTAGTTTTTCGGTATGTGTGGAAGACAAATTCGACAAATTCAAAGAATTAAAAACAATACTTTCTAAACGATTTAAAGTTTCTTATAACGAAAACGTTTCTTTATATACGATTCGTCATTTTGATGCGGTTTCTGCAGAAGTCGTAGAAAAAGACAAAGCCGTTTTAGTGAAACAAATTAGCCGTGAAACGTTGCAAATTGTAACGCAGTAATTTTAGAAAGAACCAAGGCTAAAGCAAAAAGGCTAAGTTCTAAAATCATAACAAAAAAACTAAACACCTAATTAACGTAAATTTAATTAGGTGTTTTCTTTTACTTAATTTTCTCCTATTA
>CAMLRV010000066.1 GCA_946482495.1 uncultured Flavobacteriia bacterium | reverse complement strand
TCAATACAATTTATTCAACTGCTAAGAAAGAAGTTTAAACAGCTTCTACTCGTAGATGAAAAACTAAAAAAGCTGAAGGTGCTACAGAAGCTCCAGCTGCTGAATCAACTGATAATACAGAAGCTGCTTCTGAATAATTATGAGTCATTTGATTTAAAATACTTAAAAAGGATAAACAAATTTTTGTTTATCCTTTTTTTTTATAATTACTAAAATGTAATTTTGCACAATCAAAATCAATACAAGTAATAAGAAATTTGATTTCTTATTTAAAACTACAACAACTAATGAAATACAACAACAAACAACAAGCTATTCTACTTTTAAAAGATGGCACAATTTTCTACGGAAAATCAATCGGAATTTCAGGTACTACTTTTGGAGAAATTGCCTTCAATACTGGGACTACTGGATATCAAGAAATTTTCACAGATCCATCTTACTACGGGCAAATTATGGTCACTACTAATGCGCATATTGGTAACTATGGAGTAAATACAAATGAAGTAGAGTCGGATAGCGTTAAAATTTCAGGATTAGTTTGTAAAAACTTCAGTATGAATTTTTCTCGTGAAGACGCAGCAGGAAGTTTATATGATTATTTTGAAAAACAAAATTTGATTGTAATTTCTGATGTTGATACTCGTGCTTTAGTGAGTTATATTAGAGATAATGGTGCCATGAATGCCATTATTTCTACGGATGGTACTTCAATCGAAGAATTAAAACAAAAGTTAAATCAAGCTCCAGACATGGAAGGTTTAGATTTAGCCTCAGTAGTTTCAACTAAAGAACCATACTTCTTTGGCGATGAAAACGCGACTTATAAAATCGCCGCTTTAGATTTAGGAATTAAAACCAATATTCTAAGAAATTTAGCGAAACGCGATTGTTACATAAAAGTGTATCCATTCAATGCCTCTTTTGAAGATTTAAAATCTTTTAATCCTGATGGATATTTCTTGTCAAACGGTCCTGGTGATCCAGATCCTTTAGCTTCTGCTCAAGAAGTAGCAAGAAATATTTTAGCTGAAAACAAACCTTTATTCGGAATTTGTTTAGGACATCAAGTTATTGCATTAGCTAACGGAATTTCAACATATAAAATGTTTAATGGACACAGAGGAATTAATCACCCTGTAAAAAATGTAATAACTGGCAAAGGAGAAATTACTTCTCAAAACCACGGATTTGCTGTAAATAAAGAACAATTGGAAAGTCACCCTGATTTCGAATTAACACATGTACATCTAAATGACGGTACAGTAGCCGGAATGAGAATGAAATCTAAAAATTGTTTCTCAGTACAATATCACCCAGAAGCAAGCCCAGGACCACACGATTCAAGTTACTTATTCGATCAATTTATCGAAAATATAAAATCATCTAAAAACTAATAAAAAAATAATAATTCAAAACATAAAAATATGAGCATAATTATTAAAGTTCACGCAAGACAAATTTTAGATTCAAGAGGAAATCCAACTGTTGAAGTAGATGTAATTACGGAAAATGGAATTTTAGGAAGAGCTGCTGTACCTTCTGGAGCATCAACTGGAGAGCATGAAGCTGTTGAATTACGTGATGGTGGAAAAGCTTACATGGGTAAAGGTGTTTTAAAAGCTGTTGAAAATGTAAATACAACAATTGCTTCTGAATTAGTTGGAATGTCAGTTTTTGAACAAAATGCTATAGATAAAATGATGATTGAGTTAGATGGTACACCAAATAAATCTAACTTAGGGGCTAATGCAATTTTAGGAGTTTCTTTAGCGGTTGCGAAGGCTGCTGCTAACGAATTAGGAATGCCTTTATATCGTTATGTAGGTGGAGTTTCTGGAAATACATTACCAGTTCCAATGATGAATATTATCAATGGTGGTTCACATTCAGATGCACCGATTGCTTTCCAAGAATTTATGATTATGCCAGTAAAAGCAACTTCTTTTACTCATGCTATGCAAATGGGTACGGAAATTTTCCATAATCTTAAAAAAGTATTACACGATCGTAATTTATCAACTGCAGTTGGTGATGAAGGTGGTTTTGCGCCAAATTTAGCAGGTGGAACAGAAGATGCTTTAGATTCTATCAAATTAGCCGTTACAAATGCTGGTTATACTTTTGGTGATGATATTATGATTGCTTTAGATTGTGCTGCTTCTGAATTTTATGTGGATGGAAAATACGATTATACAAAATTTGAAGGTGCTGGTGGAAAAGTCAGAACTTCTGAAGAACAAGCCGATTATTTAGCTGAATTATGTGCGAAATATCCAATCGTTTCTATCGAAGATGGAATGTACGAAGACGACTGGAAAGGTTGGAAATACTTAACAGATAAAGTTGGTAATAAAGTACAATTGGTTGGTGACGATTTGTTCGTAACAAATGTAGATAGATTATCTCGTGGAATTAACGAAGGAATTGCTAATTCAATCTTAATTAAAGTTAACCAAATTGGTACGTTGTCTGAAACAATTGCAGCTGTAAACATGGCGCATAATGCGGGTTATACATCAGTAATGTCTCACCGTTCTGGTGAAACAGAAGATAATACGATTGCCGATTTAGCAGTAGCATTAAACTGTGGACAAATTAAAACTGGTTCGGCTTCTCGTTCTGATCGTATGGCAAAATACAACCAATTATTACGCATCGAAGAAGAATTAAATGAAGTGGCTTATTTCCCTGGTGTAAAAGCTTTCAAAGTGAAATAAATACATTTTATCATGCAGTCCTGAAACTTTAGGATTGTTTAAGTTTTTAAATAAATAAAATAAATTAGCCTAATAGAGTTTTAAATTCTGTTAGGTTTTTTTGTGAAATCTGTTTTTTATTAAATATAATAGATTTTTTATATGCTTCTATAGTAATTTATCTATATATTAATTTTAAAATTCCATATTTAATTATTAAATTCGCAACAAACATAATTATACTTACAAAATATATATATTATCATGTCGAAAAATGCAATTATAGAAATTGATGGCCAAAGAGTAGAACTTCCAATGATGGTTGGTAGTGAAAACGAAACAGCTATCGATATTAGTAAATTAAGAGATTTAACAGGTGCCATTACTTATGATCCAGGATACAAAAATTCAGGAGTTTGTAAAAGTGATATTACTTTCTTAGACGGTGAAGAAGGAATTTTAAGATACCGTGGTTATTCAATTGAAGACTTAGCTGATAAAGCAGACTTTTTAGAAGTTTCTTATTTAGTAATCTTTGGTGAATTACCAACTAAAGCTCAATTAGCAGATTTCGAAACAAATATTCGTAAATATACTTTAGTTAATGAAGAAATGAAAAACATCATTGATGGTTTTCCAAAAACAGCTCACCCAATGGGCGTTTTATCTGCATTAACAAGTGCATTAACAGCGTTTAACCCAAAAGTAGTTAACGTTGAAAATGAAAAAGAAATGTATGAAGCTATTTGCAAAACTATGGGTAAATTCCTAGTGTTAGCAACTTGGACATACAGAAAAAACATGGGTTATCCATTAAATTATTATGATAACACTATCGGTTATGTAGATAACTTTATGCAGTTAATGTTTAAATTGCCTACAGGACCATATAAAATCAACCCAACGGTTGTAGCTGCTTTAGATAAATTGTTCATCTTACACGCAGATCACGAACAAAACTGTTCTACTTCAACAGTTCGTATGGTAGGTTCTTCACATGCTGGTTTATTTGCTTCAATTTCTGCAGGAGTTTCTGCGCTTTGGGGACCATTGCATGGTGGTGCTAATCAAGCTGTATTAGAAATGCTAGAAGCTATCCAAAAAGATGGTGGTGATGCTGAGAAATATTTAGCTAAAGCAAAAGATAAAAATGATGAATTCCGTTTAATGGGATTCGGACACAGAGTTTATAAAAATTTCGACCCAAGAGCGAAAATCATCAAAAAAGCTGCTGATGAAGTGTTAGCTGAATTAGGTGTGAATGACCCAATTTTAGCAATTGCTAAGAAATTAGAAGAATCAGCTTTAGTAGATCCATATTTCGTTGATAGAAAATTATATCCAAACGTTGATTTCTATTCGGGTATTATTTACCGTGCTTTAGGAATTCCAACAGATATGTTTACAGTATTATTTGCAATTGGTCGTTTACCAGGTTGGATTGCACAATGGAAAGAAATGCGTGTGAATAAAGAACCAATTGGTCGTCCACGTCAAGTTTATACTGGTCATCCATTAAGAGATTTCGTAAAATTCGAAGACAGAAAATAATCTTTAAAGTCCCAATTTGTTTGGGACTTTTTTTATTCAACTAAAATAAATACGTTTTTACTTGACAACGCCTATCTCACAATTGTATATTTGCACACAATTTGTATTAAGCGCTTTTATAACGTCTTAATACTTAATACTAAAATCTTAATATTTTAATATGAAATTATCTAACTTCCAGTTTAATTTACCAGAAGAATTATTAGCCGAATTCCCATCAGAAAACAGAGATGAATCTCGTTTAATGGTTGTGCATAGAAAAACAGGCGAAATAGAACATAAAATGTTTAAAGATATTATCGATTATTTTGATGATGGAGACGTAATGGTATTGAATAATACAAAAGTTTTTCCAGCTCGTTTATATGGTAATAAAGAAAAAACTGGGGCAAGAATTGAAGTTTTCTTATTAAGAGAATTAAATGCTGAACAACGTTTATGGGACGTTCTTGTTGATCCTGCTCGTAAAATCAGAATTGGAAATAAATTATACTTCGGTGATGATGATTCATTAGTAGCTGAAGTAATTGATAATACAACTTCTCGTGGTAGAACATTACGTTTTTTATATGATGGTTCTTATGAAGAATTTAGAGAAAAACTAATCGAGTTAGGAGAAACTCCAATCCCAAAATATATCAACCGTGAAGTAACACCTGAAGACGCAGAGCGTTACCAAACGATTTATGCAAAAGAAGAAGGTGCTGTTGCAGCGCCAACTGCTGGTTTACACTTCTCTAAACATTTGATGAAACGTTTAGAAATTAAAGGTGTGAATTTTGCCGAAGTAACATTACACGTTGGTTTAGGAACTTTTAATCCAGTAGAAGTGGAAGATTTATCGAAACACAAAATGGATTCTGAAGAAATGATTGTAACGCAAGAGGCTTGTGATGTAATCAATGCAGCTAAAGCAAAGAAAAGAAAAATTTGTTGTGTTGGTACAACTTCTATGCGTGCCATGGAAAGTACAGTTTCTTCAATGAAAACTTTAAATCCATATAATGGTTGGACAAATAAATTCATTTATCCGCCATACGATTTTAGTATCGCTGATGCCATGGTGTCAAATTTTCATACGCCAAAATCAACTTTGTTAATGATGGTTTCTGCATTTTGTGGTCACGATTTAATGAGAAAAGCTTATGATATCGCAATCAAAGAAAAATATAATTTTTACTCTTACGGAGACGCTATGTTAATTTTATAATTTTCAAATACAATAATGTTAAATAAAACCCTTCAGAAATGTTGGGTTTTTTTATTTCTCATTTTTTTTCTACTTTTACGCTACTAAAAAAACTACAATGAACTTTCAAAATACTAGAGAATTCGCTTTAAGCTTAGATGCTCAAGATGAATTAAAAGACTATAAAAACGAATTCCATTTTCCACAACACGATAATAAAAATGTAATTTATTTTACTGGAAATTCTTTAGGATTACAACCGAAAATCACCAAAAATTACGTTAACGAAGTAATGAACGATTGGGCAAATATGGCTGTGGAAGGTCATTTTTATTCAGAAAAACCTTGGTGGGATTATCATGAAAGATTTTGTGAGCCATTATCTAAATTAGTTGGTGCAAAAACATCTGAAGTTGGTGTAATGAATACGCTGACAATTAACTTGCACTTATTATTAGTTTCTTTCTATCAACCAAAAGGAAAAAGAATTAAAATTCTTTGTGAAGAAAAAGCATTTCCATCTGATCAATATATGTTGCAAAGTCAAGTGAAATTTCATGGCTTTGTTCCTGAAGATGCCATTGTTGAAATTAATAGAAGAGAAGGCGAACTAACAACTCGTCAAGAAGATATTTTAGCAAAAATTGAAGAATTAGGAGATGAATTAGCTTTAGTTTTCATTGGTGGTGTGAATTATTACACAGGTCAAGTTTTTGATATGAAAGCTATTACTGCTGCCGGACATAAAGTTGGTGCAATTGTAGGTTGGGATTTAGCTCACGCTGCAGGTAATATCGAATTAAATTTACACGATTGGCAAGTAGATTTTGCGGCTTGGTGTAGTTATAAATACATGAATTCTGGGCCAGGAAATGCTTCTGGATATTTCGTACATGAAAAACATCATGCCAATAAACAATTAAATCGTTTTGCTGGTTGGTATGGTCATAATAAAGAGCGTCGTTTCTTAATGGAGCCAAATTTTGATGCTGTTGAAGGAGCAAATGGATGGCAAGTAAGTAATTTGCCAATTTTAACTTTAGCACCCTATTTAGCAACTGTAGAAATGTTTGCTGAAGTTGGTATGGATAAATTAATTGCTAAAAGAAATGTAATTACATCGTATTTAGAATTTGTACTTCATGAAATTGATAAAGAAATTGAAGGAACAGAATTCGAAGTCATTACACCCTCTAATCAAAATGAAAGAGGTTGTCAATTATCAGTTTATTTACATGGTCAAGGAAAAGAACTATTTACATACTTAATGCAAAATGGTGTAATTACAGATTGGCGTGAACCAAATGTAATTCGTTTAGCACCAGTTCCTTTCTATACATCTTATGAAGATATTTATAATTTCGGACAAATTTTAAAGCAAGGAATTCTTAATAAGGCAAAATAAAACACGAAAAGTTAGGTTTTTTCACATTTTTTAATAATTTTGTTAAATTAATCACAAAACTACTAAAAATGAAAAAAAACCTACTTTTTATTTTAGTTCTTTTTATATCGATTTTTGCTAATGGGCAAACTTCTGAAAAAGAACAAGAAGCAAGAAATTGGATCAAATCCAATTTTAAAGAATTAAAAATTAATTCTGATTCCGACATCAATTTACGCTTTGTACGTAAAAGTATTTCTGGGGAAACATTACGTTTCCAACAAATGGTAAATAACGTTCCAGTTTTCGATTCGGAAATTGTTATTCATTTCAATCCTAATGGTCAAATTTCTTTTACTGATCATAACATTACTAAGGATTTAGTACAAATTAATACAGTACCTCAAATTTCTAAAGAAAATGCTATTCAAATTTCTGATAGAGAAATTGGTGTGTCTGGAATGGTTACTTTTCAAGAATCAAAATTATTTGTGTATAATAAGTTAGCTACAACTCAATTAGTATACAGAATTGTTACTAGTTTCGAAGAGAAAAACGGAAGCTGGGAAGTAATTATTGATGCCTTAAATGGAAATATAATAAGTGCAAAAGATATCGCAATTTATTGTGGTGCTGAATGTACAAATCCTCATAATCACAACACAAAAACTTCAAATAGTCAAAAATATTTTATGCCTAAAGAAGCAAATTCAACATTAGCTTTCCAACCTGGTACAGCAATGGTGTTTTTGTCTGATCCACTTTCTGCTGCTCATGTTGCTTATGGTGGGAATTATGTGGATGGTTCTAACGATACTGATACAGCTGAATTAAATGCACAAAGAGTGAATGTAAATTTACCTGAAGTGGATAATACTGCTGGAACATTTAAATTAAAAAGTTCATTTGTTGAAATTAAAAATTTAGAAAATCCAAACAAAGGTTTATTTACACAAGCTACTAACAATTTTGCATTTACTCGTAATCAAGATGGTTTCGAAGCGGCAAACGTATTTTATCATACGGATAATAGTTTAAGATATATCAATCAAACACTAGGTGTAAACTGTATTCAAAATGTTGATGGTTCTCATGCTGGAATTTTATGGTTTGATCCGTCTGGTGAAAATGGTGCTGATAATTCTCACTATTCTAATGGAGTGTTAGTTTTTGGTGAAGGATGTGTGGATGATGGTGAAGATGGAGATGTAATTTGGCATGAATTAGGCCATGGACTACACGATTGGTTAACAGGAGGTTCATTATCTCAAGTAAATGGATTAAGTGAAGGTTCGGGAGATTATTGGGCACAATCTAATAGTAGAGCTTTAAATCAATGGACTGCTGCCGATGCTGCTAATAACTATGTATTTAGCTGGGATGGTCATAACCCATGTTGGGGAGGAAGAACAACTGCTTATGCGCCAACATATCCTGGAGGTTTAGTAAATCAAATCCATACTGATGGTCAAATTTGGGCAACAGTTAACATGAAAATTTGGGATGTTTTAGGTAGAACAAAAACTGATAAAGCATTCTTAGAAGGATTAGCATTAACTAATAGTTCTACAAATCAACAAAATGCTGCAATTGCTGTAAGACAAGCGGCTATAAATATGAATTATAGTTGTGCGGATATTAAAGTAATGACTGATAAATATACAGCTGCAGGTTATGTAATGCCAGCAATTCCATTAACAATAAATTGTCCAGGGAATCAAACAGTAAATGCGGATGTTTCTGGAAATTATACTATTCCAAGTTTTTCTAGTTTAACAAATGCAATCAATTCTAACTGTAATGCCGTAGTAACACAATCGCCTGCAGTTGGTTCTGTAGTTGGAGTGGGAACACATGTAATTACAATGACTGCTACTAGTGGAACATCAGTAAATTGTACTTTTAATTTAATCGTTCAAGCTAATTTAGGCATAGATGATATGGTTAAAAATAGTTTTGTAGTTTACCCAAATCCTGCAAATACTACTATCACAATTAAAGGAGATAATATCGAAAATGAAGAAATCGAAATGTACAATATGTTAGGTCAAAAAGTATTACATCGTTCATTAATAGCTAATGAATCTGTTGTTGATATTTCTGGTTTAACTAATGGAATTTATTCGCTATATTTTGTAAAATCAAAAACTTCTCAAAAAATTATAAAACAGTAATTTTTTAGATGATACTAAAGCCGAATTTTATTCGGCTTTTTTTATGAAATGAATTATCTTTGTGCTTTAGAAAAATTACCATGAATAAACAGCAAAAAATTGAAAGTTTCGATCCATCACAACCTGGTTTAGCGGACGCAACCGTGTTTGGATTACCATTTACAGCAGAAGAATCAGAAATTATTATTATTCCAGTGCCATGGGAAGTAACTGTAAGTTATGGTGCAGGTGCGTCAGAAGGTCCAGATGCCGTTTTTGATGCATCTTTCCAAGTTGATTTATTACACCAAGATTTTCCAGATTTATGGAAACTTGGAATTTATATGGATGAAGCTCCAAGTCAATGGGCAAAAAATTCTGAAAAATATAAAGAGTTAGCTCAACCAATTATCGAAGCATTAGAAAACGGTGAAGATTTAGAAACATTTCCAGCACTACAAGAAGATTTACATAAAATCAATAAAGCTTGTAGAACACTACATACTGAAGTAAAAGAGAAAGTTTTATATTGGCAAAATAAAGGTAAGAAAGTAGCTTTACTAGGAGGTGATCATAGTACGCCGCTTGGATATTATGAAGCTTTAGCAACACAACATGATAATTTCGGAATTTTACATTTAGATGCGCATATGGATTTACGAATTGCATATGAAGGTTTTACTTACTCGCATGCCTCAATTATGTATAATACGCTACAACTTCCTGAAGTTACAAAAATTGTTCAAGTTGGAATTCGAGATTTCTGTGAACAAGAAGTAGATGTGGTTAAAAAATCAAATGGTCGTGTGATTGTTCATACCGATTCAGATATGAAAGCCAAAGTATTCGAAGGGCAAACTTGGAAACAACAATGTGAAGAAATTATCGCGCAATTACCTCAAAAAGTAACTATTTCTTTCGATATCGATGGAATGTATCCTTGGTATTGTCCAAATACGGGAACGCCTGTGCCTGGTGGTTTTTCATTTGAACAAGCAACATACTTATTTAATTTACTAGCTAATTCTGGAAAAGAAATTATAGGTTTTGATTTGGTAGAAGTGGCGCCAGGAGAAAACGATGATTGGGATGGAAATGTTGGTGCTAGAATGTTGTTCCACATGTGTGGTGTTTTTGCGAAATCTCAAAAGCTTAATGTTGGACAAAAAGTACAGTTTTAATACTTTTTTAGGTTTTGTGTGAATTGTTTTGGCATAATTTTAGCTAAATTTGTTAGATACTAATTTTAAATTTTATTTTTATGAGAAATGCATGTGTATTATTGTTAAGTTTATTACTTGTTTCATGTCAATTTCAAAATAAAGAAGAAATTGAAAAAGCCAAACAAGCAAGTATAGATTCCATGAAAATGGAAATGGAAAAACAAAGAATTAAAGATTCGATGGAGGCTGAATTGGCAAAAGTTAATGAAGAAAAAGAAGCCTTAGAAAAATCTAGAAATAATAATTCAACAACTCAAAGCGCTCCCGCAAAAAGGAAAGGTATGAGTAATACTGCAAAAGGTGCCTTAATTGGTGCTGGTGTAGGTGCTGCAACTGGTGCAATTGTGAGTAAGAAAAAAGGAACA
>CAMLRV010000065.1 GCA_946482495.1 uncultured Flavobacteriia bacterium | reverse complement strand
TTCCAGTATCCCAAATTTGATTATGGTTTTCGTCATAAAATAATCGGACTTGATAATTACTTGGTTGAATTGCCTCGAAATACATTTCTGTTTCTTTTGTGCAATATTTTTCTCCAATTACATCACCAGAACCATTCAAAATTTGAACCATAAAAGGAAATTTCTTTACATTTTTTAATCGCAATTTTAAATTACCAAAATCACTAATTGAACCTTTAACGAAATCAAATTTCAAACTGTCGTTTTTAGTATTGTAGTCGTCTTCAATTGCACCTGGTAATAATTCAATGGTATATTTTTGATCTTCTTCTTGTTTAAAATCGAAGGAAATCAATTGTTCAAAATCGTTTATTTCTGTAGTAAAAGGAACTAAAGTACTATCTTTTTTTCTTAAAAATATTTTTTCAGAATTTATCTTTTTTATTGGAGTCGTCGTAGATAAAGATAGTTTTTCGTAAAAAGTAAAATTCTTATTGGAATACAAGGTAACTTTTAACGAATCGGCTTCTTTAAGTTTTTTTAATTTGACATTATAATCTTTACTATAATTGTCCGATTTCACAATAATATTTATAGAATCTTTTGCATCATTTGGAAGGAAAACCTGTAAAGTATCCGACTTTCTATTTTCTGAATTGGTAAATCGTAAAGGTGTTTCAATGTTGTTCTTTTTCGTAAAAATTTTCACATTTTTAGCATCACCTTCATAACCTAAAAATAATTTATTATTGCTTTCTAAAGTTGGACTATAAGTCTTGATTTCGCTTTTTTCAGCAAATAAATTTAAGTCGTATGTACTTTCGGTTGGAATCTTAATTTTTTCCTTTTTAAAAGCAATTTTTTCCGATTTAGATTGAAAATTATAATTGTTATTGTGGTCTTTTAAAGCCACTAAATAATATTCACCTTCTTTGATGTTTTCAATTTTGAAAGCGTTATTTTTTTCTAAAGTATTAGTGATATAAACCGGTTTTTGCTTGTATACTAATGAATCATTATAAGTAGCGGCATCGTATAACATTACACTTACAAACTCATCTGTTTTGTTTTCGAAAGCATCTTTTACATTACCTGAAATCGCTAACGAATCTACAAATGCACCAGTTGAAAAAACATATTTAAATTGCGAATACGGAATGCCTTCGTTATAATCTGAAATACTTTGTCCGAAGTTGAAACTATAAGTCGTATTTGGTTTTAACTCTTCATTTAAGGTAATAGAAATAAACCTACTCGCGCTACCTTGAGGAATCACTGTTGGGTTTTTTGCCATTGGAGGAGAAATAATCAATTGCTTATTGATATCTTTTACTTTAATGTATTCGCTAAAGTCAATTCGGATCGCTTTTCCAGTGAAATTGGTGGAGAAATTTTTAGGATTACTTCTTACGATTACAGGAGCAATTGTGTCTTTCGGACCGCCAGTTATCGTTCCTCTTTTAGCACAACTGATAAATAATACAGAAATTATAGTAAGTATGAAGATGATTTTTTTCATTAATTATATCATAATTTAGTAATGCAAAGTAACAATTATATTCCCTTTCCTCATAATATTTAAATAAAATTTATGATTGCGAGTACGCCATGGTTAGGAGGCTAATTTTTGTGTTTTTTATGTTTAAAATTTCTTTGGCACAAGCTTCAATTGTTGCACCGGTTGTAAAAACATCATCAATAAGTAATACATGTTTCCCTTCTATTTTTTCCTGATTTTCAATGGAAAACACATTTTTACTATTTTTTAAACGACCTTCTTTGGATTTATTAGTTTGAGATTTTAAATTCTGATTTTTCACTAAAACGTCGTCAAGTATTGGTATTGTTAAGTTTTTTTCAATAGCTTTGCAAAAAGTTGTCACCTGATTGTAGCCTCTTTCCTGAAATCTTTTTTTATGTAAGGGCACAGGAAGAATCACATCAATATGTTTAAAAACTTCCAAATTTTTTAATTCCGAAGCATATAAATCGCCTAAGTAAGTTCCAACTTCCTGACGATTTCTATATTTTAAATTATGAATTAAATTTTGTGAAATTCCTTTTTTTGTAAAATATAATAATGAAGCCCCAAATTCAAAAGGAACTAAGCCATAAAAAGCTTTAGAAATTTCAGTTTCTTTAATTGTATGATGATGTGTAAAAGGCAGATTGTGAATGCATTTTGTGCAAATCACATTTTCGTTTTTTAGTAGTAATTTATTACATCCGTTACAAAAAACGGGAAAAAGAACGTTTAACAGATTTTTTTGTATTTCGTCGAAAAATTTTAACATATTAGAACAATAATTTTACATTTATTAAAAATAACAAAAAAGTATGTCATCCAATAAAACGAATTCATATAAATTTACGATACTCGCCTTATCAGTATTCATATTGATTGTGCTTTTTAAAAGCTATAAAGATAACAAATCATCAAAGGAATTACAAGATAGTTTAAAAAAGGAAAGTCTATTAACACAAAATCAATTAGCTGAAGTTATTGAAAAATATGATTCCATTTCTTTAGTTTATGATAATAATGAAGATAGTTTCGCGGTTTTAAATTCTCAAAATGATGAGGTTACAGGCGCAAAAAAAGAGTTAGGTTTTAAAAATTTATTAGAATTAAATCAAGAAATAAAAACAATTAAAGACTCAATTACTATTCTTCAAGATAAGTTGAAAGAAATTGAGAAGATGAAATCTGGGGTTAGTCCAGAAGAAAAAAAATCTAAAATTGTTCAAAAAAATACTTCAGGAAATTCAAGATTTGAAATCACTAACTTACAAGTTAAAGGAGTGAAATTTTTAACTGAAAATTCTTCGCCAAGCAAAGCAAAAGCAATTGAGCAAATTAGAGTTTGTTTCACTGTAGATAAAAATGACGCTATTTCAAATGGTGAAAAAGAACTTTTTGTTCAAGTTATAAACCCTAAAAATGATATTGTTTCAGTAGAAGGTTTAGTTTACGAAAAAAACAATGCGGTTTTAAAATATAGCAAATTAGCTAAGTTTGATTACAACCAACAAATTACAGATGTTTGTACTTATGTTGATTTAGAAAAAGGCAAAACTTTTAAAGGTCGTTATATTGTAAATTTATATTCTGGAACGACTAAAATTAGCTCTACAATTTTCAATTATAATTAATTAGAAATTCCTTTTATAATTCCTTTGCTATTTTTACTTTTGCATCATGGCAAAACAAGAAGACTTATTTAAGAATGTAGTTTCGCATGCAAAAGAATATGGATTTATTTTCCCTTCTAGCGAAATTTACGACGGTTTAAGTGCAGTATATGACTACGCACAAAATGGTGTTGAACTAAAAAAGAACATTAGAGAATATTGGTGGAAATCCATGGTGCAAATGCACGAAAATATTGTGGGTTTAGATGCCGCAATATTAATGCATCCAACTACATGGAAAGCTTCAGGGCACGTAGATGCTTTTAACGATCCATTAATTGACAACAAAGATTCTAAAAAAAGATATCGTGCCGATGTTTTAATTGAGGATTATGCCGAAAAATTAAACATTAAAGCACAAAAAGAAATTGAAAAAGCTAAAGCTCGTTTTGGAGACGCTTTCAACGAACAAGAATTTATTACAACCAATCCTAGAGTTGTAGAATATCTTTCTAAAAAGAACGAAATCTTAGCTAGAATGGCTAAAAGTTTAGATTCAGGTGATTTAGACGATGTGAAACTTTTAATTGAAGAATTAGAAATTGCTTGTCCTGATTCTGGATCTCGTAACTGGACAGAAGTACGTCAGTTCAACTTAATGTTCGGTACAAAATTAGGAGCTTCAGCTGATACAGCAATGGATTTATATTTACGTCCAGAAACCGCTCAAGGTATTTTCGTAAACTTTTTAAATGTTCAAAAAACAGGTCGTATGAAAATTCCTTTCGGAATTGCTCAAACAGGTAAAGCCTTCAGAAATGAAATTGTGGCAAGACAATTCATTTTCCGTATGCGTGAATTTGAACAAATGGAAATGCAGTTTTTCGTGAAACCAGGAGAAGAAATGAAATGGTACGAATACTGGAAAACAACACGTTTAAATTGGCATAAATCTTTAGGATTAGGTGCTGAAAATTACCGTTTCCACGACCATGAAAAATTAGCGCATTACGCAAATGCTGCTGCGGATATCGAATTTAATTTCCCATTCGGATTTAAAGAATTAGAAGGAATTCATTCTCGTACCGATTTCGATTTAAAAGCACATGAACAGTATTCTGGTAAAAAATTACAATATTTCGATACAGAAGAAAATAAAAACTATGTGCCATATGTAGTAGAAACTTCGGTTGGTTTAGACAGAATGTTCTTAGCAGTTTTCTCAAAAGCATTAGTAGAAGAAACTTTAGAAGACGGTTCAACAAGAACAGTTTTAAGTTTACCTTCTGTGTTAGCACCAACTAAAGCTGCCATTTTACCTTTAGTAAAAAAAGACGGTTTACCAGAAATTGCGAAAGAAATTATGGAAAACTTAAAATGGGATTTCAATGTGGCTTATGATGAAAAAGATGCGGTTGGAAGACGTTACAGAAGACAAGATGCTTTAGGAACGCCATTCTGTATTACGGTGGATCATCAAACACTTGAAGACAAAACGGTAACCATCAGACATAGAGATTCTATGCAACAAGAAAGAGTAGCAATTGCCGATTTACAAAAAATTATTAATGATGAAGTTTCCGTAAGAAACTGGTTAATGAAAATGTAATCACATCAAATAAATTGAAAAAGCCAAATTCTAATGAGTTTGGCTTTTTTGTTTTTCCTATATTTGAGTATATAATAAATTATAATATGAGAGATTTACCCGAATTTTTAAAAGCCCAAAATTACAAAGGAATTAAATTTAAGTTTTTAAAAACACAGCATTTACTTGTCAAAGTCAAAGTAAATGGAATTGCTGGAAATTTTATTTTAGATACGGGTGCATCTAATACTTGTGTAGGTTTAGAAAGCAGTGAAAAATACCGTTTGAACTTCACTGATTATTCTAGTTTTGCGGCTAGTGCGAGTTCCACCACCATGCAAGCTAAAATATCGAAAGGCAATTACCTCCAAATTGGGTCTTGGAAACAATTGCCTTCTACTTTTATACTTTTCGATTTATCTCACATCAATGAAGCTTTATCACAACAAAATATTAATCCCGTTGATGGAATTATAGGTGCCGACGTGTTACAAAACGGAAAAGCGATTATTGATTACCCGAATCAATATTTGTATTTACAACAGGAATAAGACGTTGTTTTTTAAACGAATAATACGCAATAACGGCACTTAACAACATCAAAGCACCTCCCAAAACAAATGGTGCTCCAGCAAAGTGTATCATGGCTTTTTTATTCGTGAAATTATAAAACACATTGCTCATTAATGGCGGACCAATAATAGCCGTTGCACTCATAATACTCGTTAAGGTTCCTTGAATTTCTCCTTGTTCATTTGCTGGAACATTTTCTGTAATTACCGATTGTAATGCCGGACCAGCAATTCCACCTAAACAATACGGTATTAAAAAAGTAAACATCATCCAACTTTCTGTCGCAACAGAAAATAAAAACATGCCTAACGTATATAAAACCAATCCGTAAATGATACTTTTTTCGTTTCCAATTTTCGGATTGATCCATCTGATTAAACCACCTTGTACAATTCCAACTAACAGGCCAATAATTCCTAATGAAATTCCAACCATTTTTTCATCCCATTTAAATTGGTACATGGTATAATAACTCCAATTACTATGAACTGCGTGTGAACCAATATAAACCAACATAATTGAAATAAATAATCCGAAGATTTTTGGATATTTTTTTAAGTTGATAATGGCTTTAATCGGATTTACTTTCGACCAATCCATTTCTCTTCTGTTCTTTTTTGGTAACGATTCTGGCAATACAAAATAACCATATAAGAAGTTAATGAAACATAAAATCGCTGCAGCATAAAATGGAACTCTAGGACCAAAATGCCCTAATAAACCACCAATTACTGGTCCGATAATAAACCCGATTCCGAAAGCGGCTCCAATCATTCCGAAATTTTTCGCTCGGTTTTCGGGTGTGCTAATATCGGCAATATAAGCAGTCGCAGTAGTGATACTCGCACCCGTAATTCCTGCAATAATTCTTCCAATAAATAAGAAAGTGATAGTAGGAGCAAAGGCTAAGAATAAATAATCCAACGAAAACCCTAAAAGTGAAAACAAAATAATTGGTCGTCTACCGTATTTATCACTTAAATTTCCAATTAGTGGTGATAATAAAAATTGTGTAAAGGCATACGCGAATAACAACCAACCTCCAATTTTGGAAGCCTCACTCAAATCGCCATGAATCAATTGCTGAATCAATTTTGGAATCACCGGAATAATAATTCCCCAACCTGTAATGTCTATCACTAAGGTTAAAAATATAAATCCAATTGCTGCTTTTTTCTCTTTCTTTTTCATAGATTTTTTGGGCGTGCCCTTTTAGGTCGTGCTGTTCGCTGTATCTCCGATGAGCAAAAACTACAAATAAATTTTTGTTTTTGTCTATCGGAGGATGCCGCTACCATCACTCACGCGGATACAAAGAAACAAAAAAATCCCAAACTCTTTTGGAATTTGGGATTTAAAAATACCTGTCAGGTTCTTAAACCTGACAGGTATAATATTATAATTCTAGCGCTTTCTTAGGATTGTTATCCATTAAGATTTCAACTGGATTTTCTAATGCTTCTTTAACTGCAACTAAGAAACCAACTGACTCACGACCGTCGATAATTCTGTGGTCGTATGATAAGGCTACATACATAACTGGAGCGATAACAATTTGTCCGTTTTTAACGATTGCTCTATCTACTACATTATGCATTCCTAAAATTCCAGATTGTGGAGGATTGATAATTGGCGTTGATAACATTGAACCGAAAACTCCACCATTAGAAATTGTGAAGGTACCACCAGTCATTTCGTCAACTGTTATTTGTCCGTCACGTGCTCTAATTGCTAATCTTTTGATTTCAGCTTCAACACCTCTGAAAGTTAATAATTCTGCATTTCTAACTACAGGAACCATTAATCCTTTTGGTCCAGAAACCGCTACAGAAATGTCACAGAAATCATAAGAAATTTTCTCTTGACCATCGATCATAGAGTTTACATCTGGATATAATTGTAAGGCTCTTGTAACTGCTTTTGTAAAGAATGACATAAAGCCTAATCCCATTTGGTGTTTTGCTTTAAACTCTTCTTTATATTGGTCACGTAACGCATAAATTGCAGACATGTCAACTTCGTTGAAAGTCGTTAACATAGCTGTTTCGTTTTTAGCAGCAACTAAACGCTCTGCTACTTTTCTACGTAACATTGATAATTTTGTTCTTTCCGAACCACGAGAACCACCTGTTGGCGTACCCATTGAAGGCACTGCATTGGCAGCATCTTCAGTAGTAATTCTTCCACCTTTTCCTGTTCCAACAATGTCAGAAGGATTGATGTTTTTCTCATCTAATATTTTTTTAGCTGCTGGAGATGGTGTTCCAGTTGCATAGGTTTTTTCAGCAGCTGGAGCCGCTTTTACTTCTTCTTTTTTTACTTCAGCTTTTGGAGCCTCTGCAGCTGGCGCACTAGCACCACCTTCTGGTCTTGCCGCAGCAGTATCAATATGACAAACTACTTGTCCTACAGCCACAGCGTCACCTTCTTCCGCTTTAAGCGTAATAATTCCGCTTGCTTCTGCAGGTAATTCTAACGTTGCTTTGTCTGAATCTACTTCAGCAATAGCTTGATCTTTTTCAACGTAATCTCCGTCTTTTACTAACCAAGTTGCAATTTCAACTTCGGTGATAGATTCTCCCGGTGATGGGACTTTCATTTCTAAAATCATATTCTTTCGTTTTAAGTTCTAGGCTAATGCTACCTAAAATATATTAATGTGTTGTATAACTGTTATTGAAATAAATTCTTATCAAAAACCATAGCAATCGCGTTTGCTTGACGTTTTTTCGAACGCTCGTAACTTCCTGCTGCTGGTGCACTGTATGCTTTTGGTGAGGCTAAACGTAATTTTACTAAATCGAAATTCATTAACATAAATCCGTAAGCTCCCATGTTTTTAGGCTCTTCTTGTGCCCAAACATAATCGTCAACATTTGGATACGAATCAATAATCGCTTTGATTTGATCAGTTGCTAATGGAAACAATTGCTCTAAACGAACCACCGCTACATCATTTCTACCTAATTCTTCACGTTTTGCAATAATATCGTAATATACTTTTCCTGTACAGAATACTAACGACTTAATCGCTTTTTTATCTGTTACATTCGGATCGTCTAAAATTTCTTGGAACTGTCCGTTTGCTAATTCATCCGCAGAAGAAACGGCTAATGGATGACGTAATAAACTTTTTGGTGAAAACACAATTAACGGTTTACGGAATTTAGTTTTCATTTGTCTTCTCATTAAGTGGAAGAAGTTCGCCGGAGTAGTAACGTCAGCTACATACATATTGTGTTTAGCACACATTTGTAAGTAACGTTCCATACGTGCCGAAGAGTGTTCTGCACCTTGATTTTCATACCCGTGAGGTAATAAGAAAACCAATCCGTTTTGGTTGTTCCACTTGTCTTCACCTGCAGAAATGTATTGGTCAATCATAATTTGCGCTCCGTTAGAGAAATCTCCAAACTGTGCTTCCCAAATGGTTAATGTATTTGGAGAGGCTAAAGCGTAACCATATTCAAAACCAACTACACCATATTCTGAAAGGTGCGAATTGTAAATATAAAAGTTTCCTTTTTTATTGTTGATGTCGTTTAATAAAACAACTTCTTCTTCAGATTCTTCCACTTTAATTACCGCATGACGGTGCGAGAACGTTCCACGCTCCACATCTTGTCCAGAAATACGAACATCATATCCTTCTGTCATTAATGAACCATATGCTAATAATTCTCCCATTGCCCAATCTAATTGGTCTTTTTCGAAGAACATTGCTTTTCTGTCACCAACTAATTTTGTGATTTTGCTGATGAATTTTTTATCTTTTGGTAATTCAGTTATCGTAGAAGCAATATCGGTTAATTGTTTCTTGTCGAATTTCGTATCAAATTTAGAAAGCATTTTATCGTCTGAAACTTGTTCAAAACCAGTCCATTCATTTTGCATAAATGGTGTAATAACTGTTAAGCTTTTCTTACGAGATTCTTCTAAATTTTCATCTAGTTTCGCTTTGTAAGCATCTTCTAATGTTTTCACATAAGTTCCGTCAATAACACCTTCTGCTTTTAATTTTTCAGCGTAAAGGTCTCTTGAGTTTTTATGTTTAGAAATAGCTTTATATAATTTTGGTTGCGTGAAACGAGGTTCGTCACCTTCGTTATGACCATATTTTCTATATCCTAATAAATCGATAAATACATCGCCACCAAATTCCATACGGTAATCTAAAGCAAATTGCATCGCATGAACAACTGCTTCAGCATCATCAGCATTTACGTGTAATACAGGCGATAACGTTACTTTTGCAATATCCGTACAATAAGTTGATGAACGTGCATCTAAATAGTTTGTAGTAAATCCAACTTGGTTATTAATTACTAAATGGATTGTTCCACCTGTTTTGTAACCATCTAATTTTGCCATTTGGATAATTTCATACACAATACCTTGTCCGGCTACTGCAGCATCACCATGAACGGCAATTGGTAAAACTTTTGAAAAATCGTTTGCGAAATATCTGTCTTGTTTGGCTCTTGTAATTCCTTCGATAACCGCACCAACAGTTTCTAAGTGAGAAGGATTTGGTGCTAAGTTTAAGTTGATTTTCTTTCCAGAATCAGTTACTCTGTCTGATGTTAAACCTAAGTGGTATTTTACATCACCATCAAAATACATATCGTCATCGTAATCTTTTCCGTCAAATTCTGAGAAAATATTCTGCGTGTTTTTACCAAAAATATTTGCTAAAACATTTAAACGACCACGGTGAGCCATTCCCATTACAAATTGTTCTACGCCTTTTTCAGCCGCCGCTTCAATTAAGGCGTCTAAAGCAGGAATTGCAGCTTCACAACCTTCTAATGAGAAACGTTTTTGTCCAACGTATTTGGTGTGTAAGAAAGTTTCAAACGAAACCGCTTCGTTTAATTTTCTTAATATATTTTTCTTTTGATCAGCTGAAAATTTCGGCTGATTGTCGTTAATGTCTAATCTGTTTTTAATCCATTCTTGAACTTGAGGTTCTCTGATGTACATGAATTCCACACCAATTGATGAACAATATACACTCTCTAAATGCTTGATAATGTCAGCTAAAGTGCTTGGTTGCATGTTCACAATTTTCGCAGCATCAAAAACGGTAGTTAAATCGGCTTGTGTTAATCCGAAGTTTTCAATGGCTAAAGTTGGCGAATACGTTCTTCTTTCTCTAACTGGATTTGTTTTAGTGAATAAATGTCCACGAGTTCTATATCCATCAATTAATTTAAGAACATTAAATTCTTTTTGAAGTTTATCTGCATTTCCTCCAGTAGCTAATCCGTTGGCTGTATGAGCAATTTGCTCGCCAGGATTAGAAAATTCATTTGCGAAATCAAAACCTTGGAAGAAACTTCTCCAACTCGGTTC
>CAMLRV010000064.1 GCA_946482495.1 uncultured Flavobacteriia bacterium | reverse complement strand
TCTAAACCTGTATACACACTGTTTGGTACAATACCATATTTATTTGCACTATTCATTACATCATGAGCCAAAGCCCCTTCACCAAAATTGGCTTTTCCTTGACGCATTACATAATTTTCTGCTTTCAAAGGATAGGTTGTTCTAGCTTGATACATTTCAGAAATATCAATTTTTTTGCCCGTAAGTCGAGTAATTTCCGACTCTAAAAAGGAAGTAGTTGAAAAACTCCAACATGTTCCTGTTTGACCTTGTGAGATTACTGGATTGTGTTCAATGTTTTTAATTTCTTGAAAATCATAATTTTGCGCTTGAATTGTGAAAGTTCCTAACAAAAATGCTGAAAGTATAATAGATTTTTTCATTTTGAATTATTTTAAATAGAGTTGCAAGATAATGCAAAAAATGAATTATTTTTACTGAAAATTAGAAATACTTACAATAATATATGAGTACAATCAATTGGAAAACCGTAAAAGAATACGAAGATATCACTTATAAAAAATGTGATGGTGTAGCTAGAATAGCTTTTAATCGACCTGATGTGCGCAACGCATTTCGTCCAAAAACAACTTCAGAATTAATCGATGCTTTTTATGATGCGCAAGAAGATACTTCAATTGGAGTGGTTTTACTTTCAGCAGAAGGACCAAGTTCTAAAGATGGAATTTGGAGTTTTTGTAGTGGGGGTGATCAAAAAGCTCGTGGTCATCAAGGTTATGTTGGTGAGGATGGTTACCACAGATTAAATATTTTAGAAGTGCAACGTATGATTCGTTTTATGCCTAAAGCCGTAATTTGTGTGGTTCCAGGTTGGGCAGTTGGTGGTGGACATAGTTTGCATGTGGTTTGTGATTTGACTTTAGCCAGTAAAGAACACGCTATTTTTAAACAAACAGATGCTGATGTAACCAGTTTTGATGGTGGTTATGGTTCCGCTTATTTAGCCAAAATGGTTGGACAGAAAAAAGCTAGAGAAATTTTCTTTTTAGGAAGAAATTATTCAGCACAAGATGCTTACGAAATGGGAATGGTAAATGCCGTAATTTCACATGCTGAATTGGAAGATACCGCTTATGAATGGGCACAAGAAATTTTAGGAAAATCGCCAACATCAATTAAAATGCTAAAATTCGCGATGAATTTAACAGATGATGGAATGGTAGGACAACAAGTTTTTGCTGGTGAAGCCACTCGTTTAGCTTATATGACTGACGAAGCAAAAGAAGGTAGAGATGCTTTCTTGGAAAAACGTAAACCAAACTTTGAAAAGAAATATTTACCATAAATGAAGCCGGAAGCTGGAAGTGTGAAGTTACTTCGGTCTTCCAGCTTCCAGCTTCCAACTTTTTCACATGAAACACTGGATTCAAGCCGCACGCTTAAGAACATTACCACTTTCCATTTCTGGAATTTTGGTAGGAAGTGCTTATGCCTATTATCAGAATAAATTTGAATGGATAATTTTCGTTTTAGCTTTATTAACGACATTGTCTTTTCAAATATTGTCTAATTTCGCTAACGATTATGGCGATGGAATTAAAGGAACTGATGCTAACAGAATTGGAGAAAAACGTTTGGTAGCCTCAGGAGAAATTACTTCTGCTCAAATGAAACAAGCAATTATAATCAACGGAATTATAGCTTTTGTATTAGCAGTTGCTTTAATTTACTTCGCATTCGGACAAGAAAATTTTATGTATACTCTTATATTTTTGATACTTGGAATTGCTTCAATTGTAGCAGCTATTAAATACACAGTAGGAAATAATGCTTACGGTTACAGCGGTTTTGGGGATATTTTTGTTTTTATATTTTTCGGATTAGTAGCTGTTATTGGAAGTAATTTCTTGTATTCAAAAACTATAGATGCTAAGTTGTTTTTGCCTGCTATTGCTATAGGAATGTTGAGTACAGCTGTTCTGAATTTGAACAACATGCGCGATATTGAAAATGATAAAGTCGCAGGAAAAAACACAATTGTGGTGAAAAAAGGATTAAAATGGGCTAAAAATTATCAGCATTTTTTAATTCTAGTGCCATTTTTTTGTTTGTTTATTTTTTCAATAGGTGTAAATATTAGAATATTGTTTAGTTTTTTAGTTTTTATTTTTTTCTTGAAACACTTAGAAAAAGTAAGAAAATCTGAAAAACACGAGGATTTTGATCCTGAATTAAAAAAAGTAGCATTGGGAACATTTGCTTTGAGTATTTTAATATGGATAAGCTTCTTATACCATTAAATTATTTCTAACTAATTATGAATTAATATGAAAATTACATTTTACGGTCACGCTTGTTTAGGAATTCAAATCAATGACATTCATATTTTGGTGGATCCATTTATTTCAGGAAATTCAAAAGCTTCACATATTAATATTGATGAAATTGAAGCGGATTATATTTTGTTAACGCATGCGCATCAAGATCATATTCTAGATGTGGAAACTATTGCAAAAAGAACAGATGCAGTGATTGTTTCAAATTATGAAATTGCCTCACATTTCGGAAATAAAGGCTTTCAATATCATCCAATGAATCATGGCGGAAGTTGGGATTTCGAATTTGGAAATGTAAAATATGTCAATGCGATTCACACTTCTTCTTTTCCAGATGGAAGTTATGGTGGTCAACCTGGCGGATTCGTAATTGAAGGCGAACATAAAAATATTTATATCGCTGGTGATACGGCTTTGTCAATGGATATGAAATTAATTCCAATGCGAACCAAGTTAGATTTAGCCATTTTACCAATTGGAAGTAATTTTACTATGGATGTCGATGACGCTATTATTGCTTCGGATTTTGTGGATTGCGATAAAGTTTTAGGGTATCATTACGATACTTTCGGATATATTGAAATCAATCACGAAGAAGCAAAACGCAAATTTTTCGAAAAAGGAAAAGATTTAATGCTGTTAGAAATCGGACAAAGTATTGATTTGTAAAATTTGGTACTAAAATTGCTAAACAAAAGAAAAATTATTTAATGAAAAAACTATTTATATTATTACTGCTTACTCAATTTTCATTCGCTCAAAAAGATGGCTTTTGGGATAAGGAAAGAGCTTTTACAAAAGAAATTAAGTTATCATCGGGAAACAGAACGTTGGTCAAAATTGATGATTTGCCAGAAGGAGCATCTGAATTTGTCTATCGAATTTCTTTAATTGACGAAAATGGAAAAGTTACCACAAGTTTAGCTTCTGTTTTAAAAGCTATTCCTGATCCAACCGGAATTAGTCAAGGAACTGCAGGGGCAATTACATTAACCAATTCGCTTTCTGGGGATGATACTTGTTTATACGGAATTTATACTTCTGAAAAAGCGGGAACACAATTCTTAAAAGATGGAAAATTAGAAACAGCTTGTTATTTCATTAAAGAACCAGTTAGTAAAGATAGTAAAGTGATTTCCATAAAAAACACAAAATGTTTTGATAATGCGCCAAATGTTTGGTTCGCTTTTGAGAATAAAAATTGGGTAATGAGTACCAAAATTGTGTTGGAAGTAGTTTCTTGGGTCGATTATAATGCGAGTCGTGGTTGGAATGTCAATACAAAAAAAGAACTTTTAAGTGAAGCTGAAAAATTACCAATGATAAAAATGGTAGCGAATAAAAATAATTATTTAGCTACGTTTTTAAAAATTTTTGCAGCGAAGTATAAGTATAGTGAATACAAACAATTGTTAGCAATTGAGAAAACAAATATCATGCAAAGCATTGCTACTGAGAGTTTAGTTCCAGCAGGTGAATTGCAAAACTATTTAGATAAAATTAGATTGGAATCTTCTGAATTGTTTAAAAAAGGAAAATCAGTAGAAGCAATTGCTTTGATTCAAAAAGAAATTGTAGATAAAAAATATGCTAAGGATAACGATTTTAGTGCTTTAGGAGATATTTATTTGTCGAATAAACAATTCGTAAAAGCGGAAGAACAATACAAGAAAGCGATAGATAAAAACTCCTCTGAATTACTTTATCAATTGAAATTAGCCCACGTTTACTTGTTTACGAATAAAGTTGGCGATGCAAAAGATATCCACAAATTATATAAAGACAATAATATTTCTGCTAATAAAAGTTGGGTAAATCAAACTAAGGCCGATTTTGCTGAATTTGAAAAGAAAGGTTTTCCAACAGATAATTTTAAAAAGATTTTACGAATCTTAGAATAAAATTGTCATTGAAATGAAAGCAACCTACAAAAAATACATCCTAAACTTTAGACGTCCAAGTGGCACTTCTCGAGGTATTTTAACCGAGAAAGAAACTTGGTTTTTGTTTTTGGAAGATAAAGGAAAAATTGGTGTAGGCGAGTGTGGTTTGTTACGAGGTTTGTCTGTTGATGACCGACCAGATTACGAAGAAAAATTAAAATGGGTTTGTGAAAATATTCATTTAGGAAAAGATACACTTTGGCAAGAATTGTTGGAATTTCCATCGATTCAATTTGGGATAGAAATGGCATTTTTGTCGTTACAAGCAGCATCTACATTTGAATTATTTCCATCTGATTTTACCAATGGAAAAGAAGCTATTTCAATTAACGGATTAGTTTGGATGGGCGACGAAGCCTTCATGAAACAACAAATTAAAGAAAAATTAGCTACTGGTTTTACTTGTATCAAACTTAAAATTGGAGCCATTGATTTTCAACAAGAATTAGAGTTGTTAGCATTTATTAGAAAACATTTTGATGCTAAAACCATTGAAATCCGTGTAGATGCGAATGGTGCTTTTTCTCCAAATGAAGCTTTAGAAAAATTACAACTACTTTCTCAATACCAATTGCATAGCATTGAACAACCTATTAAAGCTGGTCAGTTTTATGAAATGCAACAACTTTGTCAACAAACACCATTTCCAATTGCTTTAGATGAAGAGCTAATTGGAGTTCTTAAATATGAAGACAAAGTGAAGTTGTTAGAAACCATTCAGCCACAATATATTATTTTGAAACCGAGTTTTATTGGTGGTATCAGAGGCAGCCTAGAATGGATTGAAATTGCCGAAAAACAAAACATCGGTTGGTGGATGACTTCCGCATTAGAAAGTAATGTTGGATTAAATGCTATTGCGCAATTTACGTATACTTTAAACAATTCAATGCCACAAGGATTAGGAACCGGCGGTTTATATACCAATAATTTTAATTGTCCGTTAGAAATTAAGAAAGGTCAGTTAATTTATAATTGTGAGTTGGGTTGGGATATTAAAAATCTGCAATAATAATTTTTTTCATTCCCATCATGCTTTTGAAAGCACCTGGCTTTTTGGTTAATTCTTCCCAATTTTCAGGGCATACTTGCCAACTTAAACCATATTTGTCTTTAAGCCAACCACAAACACTTTCTTCTCCACCATTTGTGGTAAGGGCGTTCCAATAATAGTCAATTTCTGTTTGGTCTTTACAAGGAATCATAAAGGATACTGATTCATTGAATTTGAATTGTGGACCAGCATTAATCGCAATAAAGCACATTCCTAATATTTCAAACTCTACTGTTAGAACTTTTCCTGCGAAGTCTTTTTGGAAATCAGCTAAACCTTCTGCTTCCGTTTTTGGATAATAGGTCGTATTGTTTATTTTCCCATCTTTGAAAATGGATACATAATATTCTGCGGCTTCTTTGGCAGTACCATCAAACCATAAGTTTGGAATTATTTTGTTCGTTTTCATAATTATGATTTATATTTTAATCTTTTCCAAAATAAGATTGTATGATTACGTCGTCTTTTGTAATCATATCTCTAATACATGAATTCCATTCAATTAGCCATTCTGCAGCATAAGTTCCTGCACCATCTGAAAATATAACTTTAAGGATATAATTTTCATTTTCACCAATTAAATCAAAATTAGTTGCAATTACATTATCAGCAAACCAAGGATTATACATATGATCTACTTGTAAATTATAAGTTTTATTGTTTATTGTTAAAACAGCTTTTGTTAATTCTGAAATAGGAGTTTCTCCATCTGTTCCAAATATTGGGGTGTTGTCAATAGAAATAAGAATGTTGTTTTTAAATTCAAGTTTGTGCTTATTTGTATTGAAATTTTCCTTAAATAACTCTAAAGAAACATCTTTTCTTAACTTTATTTTGGCGTAATTTTCTTGACTCCACGAAAATGAAGCGATTAATAGAATTAAATAAAAGTACTTCATAAATAATGTGTTTTTTATGTAAATGTATTCAAAAAAAGCGACCAAGTAATCAGTCGCTTTTCGTAAATCTAAATTTGTAAATCGTAAATTACAATTTAGTCATATTTGTTGATAAGGTTTCAATAAACTTTCCAATTGGTCCTTTTACCATCATCGCCATCATTGGATTGAAATCACCTTCGAAAAATAATTGTACCGCACTAGAATTTTCTGAAACAGAGTCAATATTTGCTGTTAAAGTAAAAGGTAATTTGCTTGATGCTGCTCCTAAAACTACTTTAGAGTTAGGTGTAGCTTCTTTTTTAACCAATTTTATTTCTGGCATACCTTTCAAACCAAATTCGAAACAATTTTCATCAATTACTTCAAATTTGGCAATGTTTTCAGGCATTAATTTTTCAAAGTTTTTAATATCTGTTAACGCATTAAAAATATATTCTGCTGATTTTTCTACGTTTGTTTTTGGACTTTCTAAATTCATTTCTGTTTTTATATTTATTGTTGAATGTTGGCTGAGGTTCTCGAAGCCAATATGATATTTGCTTTTTTGGTTTTGTAAATCTTAAATCGTAAATCCAAATTTACTATTTATTTCTTGTAATTCAAATAATCTTGAAGCAGAATTGTAGCTGCAATTTCGTCAATTAAACCTTTGTTTTGACGCTGTTTTTTCTTTAATCCACTGTCAATCATGGTTTGAAAAGCCATTTTAGAAGTAAATCTTTCATCAATACGTTCTAATTTCATAGTAGGAAATTCGGCTTGAAATTGTACGATAAATTTTTCAATAATTTCGGCACTTTCACTTGGTAAGCCATTCATTTGTTTTGGTTCGCCAATAATAACTTTTTCCACATTTTCTTTCGAAAAATAGGTTTTTAAAAACGAAATCAATTCTACAGAAGGAATTGTGGTTAAGCCACTTGCAATAATTTGAAAATCGTCTGTAACAGCTATTCCTGTTCGCTTTATTCCGTAATCTATAGATAAAATTCTTGCCATTTTGTAAATTTAACTACAAAAGTAAACAAATACAATGCCTTTTTTATAATTTAGTAAAAACTTTAACCTGCAAAATATGAAAAAACTAGTTTTCCTTATGTTGTCTTTGGCAACATTTCTTTCCTGTACAAAAAAAGAAATTTATAGAGAGTTTGAAAACGACTTACCAGAAAGACGTTGGAATGAGAAAGATTTAAAAACCTATGATTTTGAAATTTCAGATGTGAATCAAAAGTATAATGTTTTCTTAGAGATTTCTCATGTATTTGGTTCTGAAATGAATGAATTTCCAATTGATTTAAAAATTACACAACCAGATGGAAGTATACAAATGAAAATTGTTGATATTAAATTAGATGGGAATGATTGTGTAGGTGATGTTTGTGATACTAGAATAAATATTGCTGAAAAATTGAAATTCGCAGAAGGAAATTATAAAATTGAAATTTCACCTAAATCTAAATTCGGATTCGTGCCAAATATAATTGGTGTAGGTTTAAGTGTTCAAATTAAGGAATAAAAAAAAGTCCCGAGAAATCGGGACTTTTTTTATGAAAATATTTATTGTTTTACCGGAGCTGAAGTAGTTGGTAAACTTTCTAAAATTTCTACTTCAAAAATAATGTTACTATTTGGTGGGATTACATTTCCAGCACCTCTTTCACCATATCCTAAATTTGCAGGAATAAAGAAAATAGCTTTGTCATTTAAATTCATGTTGTTGATTCCTTCTAAGAATCCAGCAATTAAACCATCTTTCTTACCATATTGAAATGGGAAAGGTTGGTAACCATTTTGATTTGCTCTGTTTTGATCAAATTTTCCGTACGTTTTGCAAACTGCTTCGTAGCTACTGTCAAATAAACTTCCGTCTTCTAAATAACCAGCATAATGAACGTAGATATCTTTTCCTTCAGTTGGTTTTACACCTGAACCTTTTTTCAAAATACTGTATTCTAAACCTGATGGAGTTTTAGTTGCTTTTGCTCTTAAGGCTTTAAATTCAGCAACTTTTGCTGCTAAAACTGGTGCTAGTTTTGCTTTTAATTCTTTATCAGCAATGGCTTTAGCTTCTGCTTCTTTTTGTCTTTTTTCTGCATCAATTTTAGCTTGAGCATCTGCTTTAGCTTTAGCTTCTTCAGCTGCTTTTTTGTCTAATTCTGGTTTCATTTTCATGTAATCTGAAAAAACTTTTACCGCATTAAACGCTTTAGCTGCCTTACCTTTTCTTGTGATTATAATTTTTTCTATCACATCATCTTGTGCGATTGCATCAACAACATTTTGTCCAAAAACTACATGTCCAAAAACACTATGTTTGTCGTTTAACCATGGTGTATCTTTATGAGTAATGAAAAATTGAGAACCATTTGTTGCTGGACCAGAGTTTGCCATAGAGAAAATTCCTGGTTTATCATGTCTTAAACTTGGGTCGAATTCATCTTTAAATTTATAACCTGGATCACCAGAACCATTACCTAATGGACAACCACCTTGAATCATAAAGTTAGCAATTACTCTGTGGAATTTTAATCCGTTGTAAAAAGGTTTTCCTTTTCTGTCATTTGTAACAAATGTGTTTGTTCCTTCTGCTAAAGTAATAAAGTTAGCAACAGTAATAGGCGTTTTTTGGAATTCTAATTGTAATTTGATATTACCTTTATTGGTAAAAATTTCAGCAAAAATTCCTTCTTCAACTACTTGTTTTGGTTTTGCTTTTTTTGTTTGTGCTGGTGCAACTGTTAATGTTAAGGCACAGAATAGTAATAATAATTTTTTCATAATGTATTAATTTTGTTTTTCTAATAGTTCAATTTCAAAATATAATGTGGCGTTTGGCGGAATAGGCCCAGTACCTTGCTCTCCATATCCTAAATGACCTGGAATGACCAATGCAATTTTATCACCAAATTTCATTTTTTCTAAACCTTCAATAAATCCTGGGATTAAACCAGTTTTACTACCATAAGTAAATGGAAATGGAACGTAACCATTGTCCGCTTTTCTTGCAACATCTAAAGTTCCATTTTCTTCTGCAACAGATGCATAGCTTGTATCAAATAATGTACCATCAAGGAAAAATCCAGCATAATGAACAAACACCTCTTGTCCAGGAGTTGCTTTTTTACCTGCTCCAGATTTAATAATTTTATATATTAATCCAGATTTTGATTTAGTTCCTGTAGTTTTAATATTTTCAATTAGTGCAACTTTTTTAGCTTTTACTGATTCTAATACTTTTTGTAATTCAGCTTGTTTTTCAAAGTATTCCTTAAATACTTTTACAGCATCAAACTTTTTTGCAGCTTGACCAATTCTGATAATTTTAACTTTATTGATTGGATCGCCAACAACAATTGTACTTACAATGTCTAAACCATCAACAACTTCTCCGAAAACAGAATGTTTCCCGTCTAAAAATGAAGTTTGTTCGGTTGTAATAAAAAATTGAGAACCATTTGTGTTAGGTCCAGAATTGGCCATTGATATAATTCCGGCTTTTCCATGATTTAAATCTGGGTGAAATTCATCTTTAAATTTATAACCTGGTCCACCTTGTCCTGATGCTAATGGATCACCACCTTGACACATTGGAGGACTTGATTCAACTCTATGGAAAGTTAATCCATCGTAAAAATGAATTCCTTTATATTTTGGACTCACATAATTATTTTTTCCTTCAGCAAGAGTTACAAAGTTGGCTACAGTAAATGGAACTTTTTCAAATTCTAATTTTACAGTAATATCTCCTTTTGAGGTTTCAATTAAGGCATATAATCCATCTCCTAATTCTCCTTTTTCCGCAGCACTATTGCAAGAAAGTAATATAGTATTTAATAAAATAAGTAGGGCAATTAAAATTCTTTTCATTTTATGATTTAATTATTCAGCGTTTACAGATTTGATGTCGTTTAAAGTTACAATACAGATTATAGGTTGATTGGTTCCAATTTTTTTATTGTCTCCATGATAACCGTATGCGGATTGTGATGGGAAAATAAATTTCACTTTATCCCCTTTATGCATTAATTTAATTCCATTTCTTAAACCATTCATGATGTTTTGTTTGTCTACATGATAAGTTTGCGTTTTTAATTCTTCAGCAGTATAAATCGTATTTCCGTATAAATCTGTTACTTCATAATCAAAAGTAACTACATCACCTTTTACTGGAAATACATTTTCATTACTTTTAGTTTTATAGGCATACCAGAATCCTTTTTCAGAAATATTGTAAATGTGTGCGGTATCTTTTTTGATGATTTTTGCTATGGATTCTTTTTCCTGTGCATTCATCTTTTTATTTCTATCAATCGATTCTTTCATGAAAGTACCAGATGTGTTAGAAATTGGTTTACGAGCTTGTTGTTGAGAACATGAAGTTAAGAAAAGTCCAAACCCAACAATCAATATATATTTTAAAGATTTCATTTTTTGAAATTTATTTTTTTTCGCTTGCTAAAATAGCAATAAATTTAGTTATAGTTTCCTCTAA
>CAMLRV010000063.1 GCA_946482495.1 uncultured Flavobacteriia bacterium | reverse complement strand
TAATAATAATTCGTTTTGAAAAAGATTTTATTTTTATTGACATTTTTGTCAATTACCACGTTTGCGCAAGAAAAAAAATACCAAAGTTTATTTTGGGAAATATCTGGAAACGGATTAACCAAAAAGTCTTATATGTACGGAACCATGCACGTTTCCGACAAAGTTTCTTTTCATTTATCAGATACTTTTTTTGAAAAGCTATTGGCTTCTGATTTTATTGCTAATGAAAGCGAGCCAAACACATGGACTGAATTATATGATTTATTTAGTTTTTATAGATCTACAAAATCAAATGGAAATTTCTATTCTAATTTCTACACTTCACCTATAGAAAAAGATTATTTATATTCTCTATTCAGAGGTTCTAATTATAATTTGATTGGATTATTGTCTCGTACGAATCAAGCGAATCAAGAATATCAAGAAGAAACATATTTAGATATGTTCATTTACAGAACTGGAAAAAAATATGGTAAAAAAACATTAGGTTTAGAAGATGTAAAATCGACGACTTTAAACATTGAAAAAGCACAAGCTGAAATGGATAGAAGTGAAGTAGATGAAAATAAACAAGCCTTTTTAAAATTATTAAAAAAACGTTCGTATGCTGAAGTTTTACGCGATGCGTATAGAGAAAAAGATTTAGATTTAATTGATACTTTAAATATGCTTTCATCTCCAAAATCGTACAATAAAGCGATGCTTTTTGATAGAAATGAAGGGATGTCGAAAAGTATGGATTCAATCATGAGAAAAGGTAGTTTGTTTGCAGCAGTTGGCGCGGCACATTTACCAGGAAAAAACGGAATGATTGAAATTTTACGTAGAAAAGGATATACAGTTACACCAATTATTTCTGAATATACTGAAAAAGGAAAAAAACTTAAAAAACAAATTGAGGATTACTTTGTAAAACCAGTTTTTGAAGTGAACACCACTTCAGACGAAATGGTTTCTTTACCATTATTTCCTCTGGTTTTAAAAAATGAAGAAAATTTAGAATCTCCAGATTTGGGTAACGGTGGTTATATCAATGTGAAACGTATGTTGCTAAAAGATTTTATTAGCAAAAAAGATGAAAAATTTAATCATAAAACTTTAGATAGTTTATTCTTTGAAAACATTCCAGGTGAAATTCTAGAGAAAAAATCATACCAAGAAAAAAACAATTTTGTGTATGATATTAAGAGTAAAACAAAAACAGGTAAAAACGAAAGATACAGATATTACATTACGCCACTTGAAATTATAGCAGTAATTATGAGCGGAGAAGGTGATTATGTGAGAAAATACGAAGATGAGGTATACAACAATATTAAAATCAAATCATACAAACAAGAATTTGTAAATATTGTGCCTCATAAACAAAATTTCAAAGTAAAAATGCCTTCTTATTATTCTTTTGTTGGGAATAAAAACGACAATAAAAAGTTAGAAGATACCGAGATTTATGCTTTCGATGAGCAAGAAAACGCACACTATTTCTTAATGGAAAGTACGTTAATGGATATTTCTAACTTAGAAGATTCAGAATTTGAATTGAAAAGAATGCATTATGAATTTTACAATGCTCATGAATTGGATTCTACTCAAACAAATTTCGATAAAAACAAATTCGAATTTACATCTCAATCGAAATTTAAAGAGAAAAATGTATACTTAAAATCGGTATTAAAAGGGAATAAATATTACTTGTTAGGAACAGTAAATGCTTCTAAAAGTAAAGTGGATACTTTCTTTAATTCATTTGAAATTACTCCAGCTAAAGAAGAAATTGTTTATAAAACCTTTAAAGATACTACGGCGCATTTCTCTGTTGATATTCCGAAACAACAAAATGAATACTTAGATTTTAAATTCGAAAGAAAAAACAGATATAAAGAAGGTGATAAAACCAATCATTTTGAAGTGAAATTTAAAACTTTCGAAATTTTTTCACCAAATAAAAATGTGGTTGAAATTACATATTCACAACCTCATAGATATGAAAGTTATGCGGTTTTAGATTCATTATTTAACAGAATTAAGAAAAATATCACAACAGATTTTGAATCTAGAAAATTTTCTGAAAATAGTGATTATATGGATGAAGATTTAGCAGTGGTTGTAGACGCATCTTCTGACGCATCTAATGTTAATGCTATGATTACGGAAGAAGAAGAAAAAAAGCAGGATAAATTTAACCCACTAGATTATAAATCTACTACTTGGGACAAAACTTTAGCTTTATCAACGGATCAGAAATTGGACTTAACTAATGAGAAATTTACGAAAGATCCAGCAAACGATTATTATGTGTACGAAGTTATGGCAACCAAACCAAAAAGTACACAAGCCATAAAGTATAAAATTGTGCTTAAAAAAGGAGAATATTACACCATAACTTCTTTAGTAGATAAAAATTACAAAAACGACAATCCGTTTATTGAAAAAGTATACAACTCTTTTAAAGTAGATGAGAACATTACATCTAGAACATTTTTCGAAAATAAATTTAGCATTTTTGAAGAAGATCTAAATAGTGAATATGACAGTATTAGATATTCGGCTATTAAATCTTTTAGTGATTTAAGAATTGAAGAATCTGATTTCTCAAAACTGAAAGCTTTAATTGAAAATTTTGAATTCCGTAAAGAAGAAATAGATTTCAAAAATGATTTATTTGAAAGTATTGGAGCATTAAAATCAGCTGAAGTAATTCCGTTTTTAGAACAAGCTTATAAAGCTCAAGACGTTTCAACGCAAACTCAATTTTCAATCTTAAGAGCCTTAACTTTTCAAAAAAGTAAAATGGCTTACAAAAAAATTGCAGAATTATTAGAATATGATTTGCCAATTTCTGATGATTATGTGATTTCTGGATTGTTTAATTTGTTTACATCGGATCTTGAAAACTCGCAAGTTTTATATCCAAATATTTTAGAATATTATAGCATCAACGAGTTTCATGAACCAATTGTTGACTTTGTTAAAGTACTATTAAACTCTGAAAAAGTCCAATCTAAAAAACTAAAATCATACAAAAAAATGTTGTTGACTAATGCTAAATTAGAATACAAACGTTTGTTAAGTTGGAAATCGCAAGACGAGTCTAGTGAAGAAGATGAATATAGTTATAGAGATAGTGATGGCGCGCCAGTAGATGCATTCAATAGTTATTTGTCAATTTTATATCCGTTTAAAAACGAAAAAGATATGAGTCAATTATATCAAAAAGCGGATAAATTAAATATCGATGAATTAAATGTAGCAATCGCAAACAGAGAATTAGCTAGAAATAAAAAACTAGACAAAAAGTCAATTGAAAAATTAACGGAAAATCCGAAAACAAAATATACAGCTTTCCAAATGTTGTACCACAACAAACAAATGGATGAATTGAACAAATTTAGCAAGGATACAATTGTGAAAACTGCTATTCATTTCTACGAAGATTTTGATGAGGAAAATGATTCAATTGTGATGTTAGATGAAAAAGTAATTACAGTAAAAGACAAAAAAATATCATATTTCTTCTATAAAAAAATTGATATTGAAGAAGATTCTTACGGGAAAAATTCTGAAAGATTAACAGCTATTGCTTTTGTTCATGACGAAAACAATAGATTGAATTTAAAAGCATTTAGAAGATTTGACGACGAAAAAATTATTGAGGATAGTGAAATTAATCATAAAATGAAAACTATGATTGATGAATCGCTAAACGATAATCACTTACGCGTGAGTTTCTCAAGCAATGGGGAAAGTTACGAGGATATGGAATACTACGAAGAATAAATGCTGAGAACCAAAAAGGAAATAGTTTACATTATTTTGGCTGGTATTTTTATTACTAATGCCATTACAGCCGAGCTTATTGGAGGAAAATTAATTCAAATTGGTCCTTTTGTATTGAGTATGGGAATTTTGCCATGGCCAATAGTGTTTATAACTACCGATTTAATTAATGAATATTTTGGAAAACAAGGTGTAAAAAGATTAAGTTACATCACGGCAGGTTTAATTGCCTATTGTTTTGTAGTGCTTTATTTTTCGATGAAAATCCCAGAAGCCAAAGGAATTAGTCCAGTTTCAAATGAACAATTTATTGCGGTTTTCGGACAAAGTAATTTAATTATTGTAGGTTCAATTACCGCATTTTTGGTATCTCAATTTTTGGATGTCACGATTTTTAGCTATTTCAAAAAGAAAACAGGAGAAAAAATGATTTGGTTGCGAAGTACAGGTTCAACAGTAATTTCGCAACTAATCGATTCTTTTATTGTAGGAGGAATTGCCTTTTATTTGCCAGGCATTTGGACTACCAAGCAATATGTTGAGTATTCTTTTACAGGATATTCTTTTAAATTAATGATTGCCATTTGCTTAACACCATTAATTTATTTGGGTCATTATATGATTGAACGCTATATTCATAACGATGAAAAAGAATTAGTAGATGAATAAAAAAAGATGTGCTTGGTGCGAAAAAGACGATTTGTATCGCAATTATCATGATAACGAATGGGGAAAACCTGTTTATGATGATGCTACTTTGTTTGAGTTTTTAGTTTTAGAAACGTTTCAAGCGGGTTTAAGTTGGTATACGGTTTTAGCAAAAAGAGAAAACTTCCGTAAGGCTTTTGATAAGTTCGATGTGAAAAAAGTAGCCAACTATTCTGATGTGAAATTACAAGTTTTGGCTGAAGATGCTGGAATAATCAGAAACAAATTAAAGATTAAAGCTGCTGTAACTAATGCACAAGCTTTCATAAAAATTCAAGAAGAGTTTGGAAGTTTTTCTAAATATATTTGGGATTTTGTAGATGGTAAACCAATCGATAACAAACCAAAAACTTTAGGAAATGTACCTGCAACGACTGAAATTTCAGATAAATTAAGTAAAGATTTAAAAAAACGAGGTTTTAAATTTGTAGGCTCAACCGTAGTTTACGCCCATATGCAAGCTACCGGAATGGTAAATGATCATGTGGAAGATTGTTGGACGAGAGAGTAGTATTCAGTGTTCAGTGTTCAGTCTCAGTTTGTCTTAATAGAATCGTAAATCCCAAATCATAAATCCCAAATCAAATGGATCCACTTCACGGAAAAACATTACAATATATACTCGAAAAATTAGTTGCTTATTTTGGCTTTGATACGTTGGCTGAATTAATTCCGATTAATTGTTTTAAAAGTAATCCGTCTATAAAATCGAGTTTAACTTTTTTGAGAAAAACCGATTGGGCACGTAAAAAAGTGGAAGAGTTGTATGTGAAATATCAAGATAGGATAGAAGCGAAGTAAGTCAACTAGCTTTTTAAAATCATTAAAAAATCGTCTCGGTCAATTTCGATACAACCTAAACTTTCCAAATGACTGTTGTAAACTTGGCAATCTAATAATCTGTAATTCGCCATTTCTAATTGTTTCGCTAAATGAATAAATGCCACTTTACTGGCATTAGAAACTTTAGAAAACATGCTTTCTCCGCAAAACACATGTCCTAAATCGATTCCGTATAAACCACCAACTAATTCATTGTTTTGCCAAACTTCAACGCTTTTAGCATAACCTAATTCGTGTAATTTGCAATAGGCTTCTACAATTTCGTCGGAAATCCAAGTACCATCTTGATTTTTTCTTGGCGATTTCTGACAATTCGATATCACATTTTTAAAAGCGGTATTAAAAGTAATTTTGAACTCATTTCGGTTTAAAATGTTTCTCATACTTTTCGTAATTCGTAAATTTTCGAAAAACAACACCATTCTTTCTTCCGGACACCACCAAAGTTTTGGTTCGTCATGATCATACCAAGGGAAAATTCCGTTTTGATAAGCTAAAAGCAATCTTTCGGGCGATAAATCACCACCAACGGCAATAATGCCTTCTGGAGAAGTTTCTTCGGCTGGTGGAAAATAAATTTCTGATGTTAAAAAATACATTTTTCAATCTCAAATTTGGCATATTAAAAAAAGTCAGAAATTAAGAAAACTCTCAACTTCTGACTTCTATGTTCTGACTTCTAACTTTTAGAAAGGTAAATCGTCGTGTTCTTCTTCTTTAAAATCAGTTGCTGGAGCAAATGCTTCTGCTGCTGGCATTGGTGGCATTTCTGGAGCGCCAGCTGGTGCAGCTGCAGCTACTCTTTCAATTCTCCATCCTGTGATAGTATTAAAATGTTTTACTTCACCTTGTGGAGAAGTCCATTCTCTACCTCTTAAATTGATAGAAACTTTTACTTGCTCACCAACTTGGTATGAATTTAAATCGTCAACTTTTGCTTGTTGAAATTCGATTGAAATATGTTGTGGATACTGCTCTTCAGTCGTAACAACTAATTCTCTTTTCTTAAATGAAGCACTAACCTCCTGAGTTGGGTTAATTACTTTAATTCTTCCAATAACTTCCATAATCTCTATTAATTTATTTTTCTGCTAATAACAGTTTCCAAGCATTTAAAACTTGATTGTTGTCTAAATAATCTTTTGCTTTCGCGAATTTTGTATCAAAATCGTCTGAACTTAAAACGGCTTTCACTTCAAAATTTTCTTTTACAAATATAGTAATTTCTTCTTCATTTGGAATAGCTTCTATATTTCCTAATTTTCCTAAATCATTACCATTGAAATAACCACTTTCTTTGATGAAATCTGGAATAGAATCTACTCCAATTCCTAAAGTGGTTAATGGTTTTTCCACTTCAAATAATCCGGCATTGGCTCTGCTATACCAATTTCCACCTAAACGAGAAACTACATCAATTTTACGTTGGTCAATCATTTGGTTTTCGTCTAAAATAGCTTCGTGAATATGAATTTTTACCACTTCACAAATGATTAAATTTCCGGCACCACCTTGATCGCCTAAAGCAATAATATCATTAATTTTACATTCAAATTGCACCGGACTTTCGGCTACTCGAAATGGTTTCACCATATCCGAAGGTAACATCGTAAATCCAGCTTTTTCAAATTCGTTTACTCCATCTGGATATTCCGTACTCGATAAACTCATTTGTTGTACAATATCGTAATTTACAATATTAATGACAACTTCTTTCGTATTTTGAGCGTTAATTAATGTGTGTTTTATAGTATTGTCACGAACTCTTCTTGCGGGAGAAAAAATTAAAATTGGTGGATTACTACTAAAAACATTGAAAAAACTAAATGGTGATAAATTCGGATTACCATTTTCGTCCATAGTACTAGCAAATGCAATAGGTCTAGGTGCTACGGCACTTTGTAAATAACCTTGTAATTTTGCTGGTGCAATTTCTTTGGGATTAATGCTTAACATGGGAATAAATTTTTACAAATATAAACGAATTTCCTTTTATCTTTTTACTTTTTAGTTGGTTCTTAAGTCTAAATTTTTCTTATTTTTACTCAAAATACATTCTATGCAGTTTTCTGAAAAAAGAAATCTTACACGTTGGATTATTATTATTTCTTCGTTTTTAATTGCTTCCTTAATTTTGTGGAATACATATATCTTTTTCCAAATTTTTAAAGAAGAAGAAAGAAGCAAAATGGAACTTTGGGCCACTGCACAAAAGAGTTTAATGAACGCGGATGTGGATGCCGATATCGAATTGCCTTCATTTATCATTGGAAATAATAAAACAATCCCTTTAATTCTTACCGATAAAAAGTTTAAAATTATAAATAACGCTAATATTGATTCTTTAATTACTAAAGATTCGATAAAAATGAAAAATTACTTTAATGGGATGAAAAATCAAAATAATCCTATCAAAGTAAATTGGTCAACAACAGATTATTATTGGTTGTATTATGGAGATTCGGACATGTTAAACCGATTGAAATACTATCCAATTGCTTTATTATTAGTGGCATTTTTATTCGGTGGAGTGGTGTATAATTTTTATCGAGCAACCAAAATGGCAACTCAGAATAAACTTTGGGCTGGTATGGCGAAAGAAACGGCGCACCAAATTGGCACACCATTATCTTCTTTAATTGGTTGGTTAGAGTTATTGAAATTAGAAAATATTGATGAAACTACCATTCAAGAAATTGAAAAAGATATCAATCGATTGCAAACTATAACGGATAGGTTTTCAAAAATTGGAAGTGAACCTTTATTAGAAAAGAAAGATATTGTGACTGAAACTCGAAATTCATTTGAATATTTACAAGCAAGATCGTCTAAACAAGTTAATTTTGATTTTAGAGCGCCAGAAAAACCACTTTACGTGTCGTTAAATCCGACGTTGCACAGTTGGACGATAGAGAATTTAGTTAAAAATGCCATTGATGCGATGAAAGGAAAAGGAAATCTTTCGATTGAAGTGGTGGAAGGCGATACTTATGTGTATATCACTATTGTAGATACTGGAGTTGGGATTCCGAAAAATAAATTTAAAACCGTTTTTGAACCTGGTTATACTTCTAAAAAGAGAGGTTGGGGATTAGGATTGTCACTTACTAAACGAATTGTTCAAGAATATCATAAAGGAAAAATCAGAGTGGTGCATTCGGAAATTGGTAAAGGAACCACAATGCAAATGAGTTTTAAGAAAGAAAGTTAATTGTCTTTTTTTATATAAGGTTTTAACTTTTTGGTTTTAGTAAGTTTAAAGTTCTTTCCGTCCCAAGAATAATATTCAATTTCCTTGGAAACTTTATAAATGTAATCGTTAGAATCTGGATCAATATTTTCACTTTCTATTTTTTCTTTAATTATGGTATTTTCTTGACCGCCTTTTTCTTTAGGGAAAATAAAATTCTCGTGATGATAATAAACGCCAGCATCACCCACGTCTAATTTTTCTGGAAGAAGTAAAAATTCTTTTCCATTCCAACCGAAATAAAAATGATAAGTCGGAATTCCGCACGCTTCGCCACTAAAAGAAATTCGATACACATCAGATAAATTCTTTAGACCCCAATTTCCAATAATAGAATTACTAAAAAATATACTTTCATATAATTCTTTGATAAATGACATTTCGCCAATTATTTTATGGTTTGAATCAATAGCTTTCACAGAGATTTTATAAAATTCTCCGTCATAACTACCGTTTTTTTCTTCTGTTTTTTTGGTGAATTTTGAATCAAATGTTGTTAAAAAAGTAGTGTTCCCATTTGTAACACTTCCTAATGCTAAAAACCCTTTCCAGAGAAATCCCGTTTTGATTAGATTGTTTTTCTGGTATGCTATCTTTACCCAAGATAAATTAAGACCTTTTATGTTAAGATATTCTTCTGTATTTTTTAAAACCTTAATTTTTGCACCAATTTGAAGGGAATCTAATAATGTGCTATTTGTTGAGGTTTCTTCTCTCACATAGCAATTTTTTGCTGCAATTACTGCTTCATTTTCACCATCGTTGCTGTTGATTATATACCAAAAATAATTTTCGGATGGAATTTCTTGAGAAAAAATGAGGTTGGTTAAAAGTAAAAAGAAGATGAGTTTTTTCATAGTTGAAGAAAAAAAATCCACAAACTCAGTTAAAATTTGTGGATGAATGTTTTATAAATTTTCAGCGATTTGATTAGCTAAACTTGTAAATTCTTCTGGACTTAATGAAGTTTTTCGTTGAAAACGCATATCGTCCATATCGTGTAACGGAATTAAATGTACGTGAACATGAGGTACTTCTAATCCAACAACTGCCACACCAATTCGTTTACAAGGAACGGTTTTTTCTAAAGCAATAGCCACTTTTCTTGAAAAAGCCATTAAACCTAAATACAAATCTTCTGGCATATCGAAAATTTTATTGATTTCTTGTTTTGGCACACATAAAGCATGACCTTTTGCATTCGGGTTTACATCTAAAAACGCAATGAAATCTTCTGTTTCTGTAATTTTATAACACGGAATTTCTCCGTTAATTATTTTTGTGAAAATAGAACTCATAGTATTAATTTTCAATTAGTCACGTGTAATTTCCAAAATCTCGAAATTTAATTTTCCATTTGGAACGCTAATTTCTGCAATTTCACCTACTTTTTTACCCAATAAACCTTTTCCAATTGGAGAAGTTACTGATATTTTTCCTGTTTTTAAATCCGCTTCACTTTCTGCAACTAATGTATATTTTAGTTCCATTCCGTTGGTTTGATTTTTAATTCTTACAGTAGAAAGCACTAAAGCTTTTGATAAATCTAATGTCGATTCGTCAATAATTCTAGCATTAGATACCAATTCTTCCATTTTAGAAATTTTCATTTCTAATAAACCTTGTGCTTCTTTAGCCGCATCATATTCTGCATTTTCAGATAAATCTCCTTTATCTCTTGCGTCTGCAATGGCTTGTGATGCTTTTGGGCGTTCTATAGATTTAAGTTGGTCTAACTCGTCTTTTAGTTTTTTTAATCCTTCTGCTGTGTAGTAAGATACTGTGCTCATAACTTCATTAATTTATAAAATAGAAAAAATCCCACAATATGGGATTCCCTTTTTGCAAAGATATAATTTATTTAACGATTTTTCGTTTACTATATTAGTTTGTCAAATATAAATAAATTAAATTTGATAATTCAAATAAATATAAAAAATGAAAAGATTTTTTTACTTATTGGTTTTGTTTTTAGCAACATTATCATGTGATAAGGATAAAGAGACAAATAATAATAATCCTTATTTGCCAAATTATTCTTTTGAAGTGATTTTAAATATGAGTTTTCCTCAGTATGCCAATTTAGCTTTTC
>CAMLRV010000062.1 GCA_946482495.1 uncultured Flavobacteriia bacterium | reverse complement strand
ACATGCTGCCAATTCAACAGCTGCCATGATGTTTATCTTTTTAATATTAAAACAATATTATAAATACACTTATCTAATTTTTTTATATCCGTTAATTTTCGCGTACAGTAGAATTTACTTAGGCTTACACTTTCCTTTAGATATTATTTCAGGATTTATTTTCGGAAGCCTAACAGGGATTTTATTCTTTAAATTATATCAAATCGCAATTCGAAAATTCGAAAAACAATAATTTATTTCACTCGCGTTACCGTTAAACCATCACGAATTGGCAATAAAACTGTTTCCACACGTTCGTCTTCATTAATGATTCTGTTATAATCTAATAGAATTTGTGTGCTTTTGTCATTGGCTTTTACTTCTTCCAATACTTTTCCACTCCACAACACATTGTCGGATAAAATAATTCCACCTTTATTCATTAGTGGCACAATCAAATGAAAATAATTGATGTAATTTTCTTTATCGGCATCAATAAAAACCAAATCGAATTTTTTATTTAGTGTTGGGATAATTTCAATTGCATCACCAATATGCTGAAAAATTTGATTCGAATAGTCAGACAAATCAAAATACTTTTGTTGAATTTCTTCCAATTCTTCGTTAATATCAATCGTATCTAGGGTCCCGTTTTCTTGCAAACCTTCCGCCAAACATAATGCAGCATAACCAGTGTAAGTTCCAATTTCTAAAATATGCTTTGGATTGATTATTTTAGATAACATACTCAAAACTCTACCTTGAAAATGTCCACTTAACATTCTTGGTTGTAAAATTTTCTGATGCGTTTCCTTATTTAACTTAACCAATAATTCTGGTTCTTGTTGTGAATGATTCGCTACGTAGTTTTCTAAATCTTCAGATATAAAGTGCATAATTATTATAAATTTCAAAATACAAAAGTACAAAATCCAATGCTTTAAACACAGATTAAAGCAATTTCTAAAATTTTTGAAATCTGTGTTTCATCAAATTGGCTCATTGAAAATTGATTAATTGGCACATTAGTAGTACTTTTGCACCATGCAAGCAGAAAAAAAAGACATCCGAGCTTTATCTAAAGAGCAATTAAGAGAATTTTTCGTATCTAACGGCGACAAAGCCTTTCGTGGTAATCAAATTTACGAATGGTTATGGAACAAAAGTGCGCATTCATTTGAAAACATGACGAATATTTCTAAAGAAACGCGTGCCATGTTAGAAGCAAACTTTGTCATCAATCATGTGAAAGTAGATACGATGCAACGAAGCGAAGACGGAACCGTAAAAAACGCGGTTCGTTTACACGACGATTTAATTGTAGAAAGCGTTCTGATACCTACAAATACTCGAACAACTGCTTGTGTTTCGAGTCAGGTTGGTTGCAGTTTAGACTGTAATTTTTGTGCTACCGCTCGTTTAAAACGCATGCGAAACTTAACCCCTGGAGAAATTTATGACCAAGTGGTTGCGATTGACAATGAAAGTAGATTGTATTATGACAGACCGCTTTCCAACATCGTTTTCATGGGAATGGGTGAACCATTAATGAATTACCCAAACGTAATGAAAGCCATTGACATGATTACTTCTGATGAAGGTTTAGGAATGTCGCCAAAACGAATTACAGTTTCAACTTCTGGAGTTTCCAAAATGATTAAAAAAATGGCAGATGACGAAGTGAAATTCAAATTGGCAGTTTCTTTACATTCAGCCATAGAAGCAACCAGAAATGAAATTATGCCTTTTACTAAGAGTTTCCCATTGCCAGAATTACGTGAAGCTTTAGAATATTGGTACAAAAAAACGAAAAGCAAAATTACCTATGAATATGTAGTTTGGAAAGGCATAAATGACGATAAAGCTTCTATTGATGCCTTGGTAAAATTTTGCAAATATGTACCTTGTAAGGTAAACTTAATTGAATATAACGCTATTGATGATGGTAATTTCCAACAAGCGAGCGAACAAGCCATTAACAATTACATTTCCGCATTAGAAAAAAACAATATTGTGGTAAAAGTAAGAAGAAGTCGCGGTAAAGACATTGATGCTGCGTGCGGACAATTGGCAAATAAAAGTTAGTAAACAACAAAAAAATAAATTTTTACTTACAAAATAAATGGATTAAAATATTTTTTTACAAGTTGGATTTCATCTACTTTTGTAAAAATTAACTTATTTTAATCATGAAAAAAAACATTTTTTACTTATTACTATTCTTATCTAACTTTGGATTTAGTCAATTATCTTCAGTAGATGTTAAAGGAGAAGAATTCAAACAATTTAAAGCTTCAAAAACTTACATAGTTTTATCAGGAGACAAAAAATACGATTCAGAAATAGTTTTAGCAGCAAATACTTCGTGGAAAGTAACTGCTTTTGAAACTATAACAAGCAATGAATTTAAAACAAAAATCACAGACAAAACTGCTTCATTTATATTATTGGTAACAATTGAAGGTCCAAAACCTCAACAAAACTATCATTATTTAGCACTAATAAATGGTGGTAAAAAAAGCATTACTAAATATCATTATGACGACTTAATTGCATATTGTCCAATCAACTTTTTCTTAAACGAAAATAAATTAACTGAATGTAGCTACAGATTAAGAAATATGATGGAATCTATGGTTCAAGCTATTGATGTTATACAACAAAATGAAGCTAAAGGTGGTTCACTTAAGCTTGCCAAAAAATTACAAGAAATTTATTTATCAAAAGCAAGTAAAATAAAAGAACGCACTTTATTAGTTTGTCAAGAATCAATTGGAGCAAAGTTAACTAAAGAAGATTTCGCAGCTAACTACCCTTTTAAATTTGAATTTTGCACAAAAGAAAAAATAGAAAAAGCCATTAAAGATAAAAGTACAGAATATTACTATCTTCAACCTGCAATCACTTTAAATAAATCAATTTTTGTTTTTGATCCATCAAACGGAGAAGTTGTATATTTCGAATATGCTATAATGGGATTAGCATTTAACAAAGGAGACCTTAAGGATTTAGTTGAAAAAATAAATGGAAAAAAATAAGTGATTTATAAAAATCACAAAATAATACATTTAAAACTCCTTCGGGAGTTTTTTTTATTTCTAGTTTTCACTACTTTTGAAACGCTATGAAGATTACCGAACAAATTAAAGAACCCATCACACATGAAATGGAACTTTTCGAGAAAAAGTTTCAACTAGCTATGTCTTCAAAGGTGGCGTTACTTAATAGAATTACGCATTACATTGTTAACCGTAAAGGGAAACAAATGCGACCAATGTTTGTGTTTCTTACAGCTAAAATGGTTTCTGGCGGAACCGTAAATGACAGAACGTATAGAGGTGCTTCGGTAATTGAATTAATTCACACCGCTACTTTAGTTCATGATGATGTGGTCGATGACAGTAACAAACGTCGTGGCTTTTTCTCTATTAATGCGCTTTGGAAAAATAAAATTGCGGTTCTAGTTGGTGATTTTTTACTATCAAAAGGTTTATTACTTTCTATAGATAATAACGATTTCGATTTGCTTAAAATAATTTCTGTAGCTGTTAGAGAAATGAGCGAAGGTGAATTATTGCAAATCGAAAAAGCCAGAAAACTGGATATCACAGAAGATATTTACTACGAAATCATTCGTCAAAAAACAGCTACATTAATAGCCGCTTGTTGTTCTTTAGGTGCGTGTGCGGTGGCTCCTGATGATAAAATCGTAATTGAAAAAATGCGTAAATTCGGTGAACTAATCGGAATGGCATTTCAAATTAAAGATGATTTGTTCGATTATACAGAAGATGCAATCGGCAAACCAACTGGAATTGACATTAAAGAACAAAAAATGACGTTGCCATTAATTCATACGTTAAACAATTGCTCTTCAAAAGAAAAAAGTTGGATTATCAATTCGATAAAAAATCATAATAAAGATAAAAAACGCGTGAAAGAAGTTATTGCTTTTGTAAAAAACCATGGCGGATTAACTTACGCTGAAGAAAAAATGGTTCAGTTTCAACAAGAGGCATTACTACTTATTCAAGACTTCCCCAATTCAGTATATAAAGACTCACTTACTTTAATGGTAAATTACGTGATTGAAAGAAAGATATAGTTCTAGTTTTCAATGTTCAGTAATTAGTATTCAGTAATTTTGAAAAGTTCATACAACCTTTTTAAAATCATTCTCGTCTATGTTAATAGAAGCGTTTAAATATCGTTTTAAATGTTTTTTTAAAACAAGATGCAACCATTTCAAAACAATAATCGTCTATATAAATAGAAACATTTAAAATTGATTTTTGACATTGAACTTGTCATTTAAAATATGAAAGTAATAGCATTACATAAAAATGAACAACAATTAATTAGTGAAGCGATTGCCAATAATCGTCAAGCACAACAGCAGTTGTATTCAAAGTATGCTTCAAAAATGTTGAGTGTTTGTCGTCAATATATCAAAGATATTCATCATGCAGAAGATGTAATGATTACGGGTTTCATGAAAATGTTTACCAATTTGAAAAAATTCGAAAACAAAGGAAGTTTTGAAGGTTGGATAAAAAGAATAATGATTCATGAATGCATAGATTATTTAAGAGTAAAGAAAAACAGCTTTAATCATAAAGACATTGATGATGTAATCTATTCGGAAACCGAAGATAATTACGAAATGGAAGGCGATTTTTCAATTGATGATATTCAATTATTGATAGACAATTTGCCAGAAGGTTACAAAATGGTTTTCAATTTATACATTATTGAAGGCTATAAACATAATGAGATTGCCGAGTTATTAAACATTTCTGAAGGCACTTCAAAATCGCAGCTTTCGCATGCAAAAAGAATGTTACAATCCCAAATCACTGAATTAAAAAACAAAAGTAATGGAACCAAATAATTTCGATAAAAAAATACAACAGAAATTCAATTCCAGAAAAATTGAACCTTCTGCACAAGCTTGGGACAGATTGGACGCCATGTTAACAATTGCTGAAGAAAAAAAACAACCAAAAAAGTATGCCTGGTTAAAAATTGCCGCAACATTTCTTATTTTTTCAGGAATTGGTTACATTTTTTTTCAACAAAATCAAAAATCTGAAATTGTTTCCCCAACACATGAAGTAGTTATTTCTAAAGAGAAATCAAATTCAAATAGCAATGACAACATTAATACAAATGAAGTTCAAGAACAACATCAAATTACAACACAAAATGAAAATGTATTAGCAGTTGCCTCATCGAAAACTTCTAATTTAACAACAAAAAATAATTCAAACTATAAAAAAACAATTTATACAACTAACATAACAGAAAAGCGAAATGTAAATATCGCACAAAACGAAAACAACATAAAACAACAACAAGAAATTAACCAAAAACCTACGTATAACTATATTACTCCAGAATCTTTACTTGCTGATGTACAAGGCACGAAAAAGACAAACGGAAACACCAATACGTATCAATCTACTTTAAAAGTAAACCCTAACGACTTACTTAACTCGGTTGAATCTGAGCTCGATCAATCGTTTAAAGACAAAACGTTAGCAAAATTAAAACAAGTAAAATCAGCAGTAGTAAATAGAAACTATAATTAAAAACCTTTAAAACAATTTAAAAAAATAGAAATCATGCAAAAAATTATTTTATACATCAGTGTGGCAGTAATTGCACTAGTAAACACCGTAAGCGCTCAAGAGAAAACTTTTGAACAAAAAGCGAAAGATATCGCTGTAAAAATTAAATCAATTTCAGAAGAAGAAAAGCAAGCTTTAAAATCGGAAATTACAGCTATCGACAAACAATTAGAAGAGAATAAAATCACTAAAGAAGAAGCAGATAAACAAAAAGCTGCTGCTGCTGAAAAACATGCTAACAGCATTGAAACTAGAGTGGCAGAACAAGAAACTGCTTTAAGAAACTTAGTAAACGGAAAATTGGACATTGAAGAATCTAGCGACTCTGTAAAAAAACATAGCATTTCAATTCCTGGCGGATATAAAAACAAAAAAAATGACGAAAATAAATCTGAAAACAGAACTACAAGTCAATTTGTATTTGCAACTGGATTCAATAATCTTGTAACAGATGGAGCCGTAGCTCACTCAGAATTTGGATATGCTCGTTCTACTTTTTATGAGTGGGGTGTAACTTGGAATACACGTTTATCAAATACTAGTAATTTATTACATTTAAAATACGGTTTAGGTTTTATGTATAATAATTTACATGCTACTCAAAACAGAGTATTCGCAGATGTAAACGACCAAACTATTTTAGTAGACGCAGGCGTAAACACAAAAGCTAATAGCACTTATTTTAAAAATGTATATTTTGTAGTACCAATGCATTTAGAGTTTGATTTTTCAAAAACTTCAATAACAGATGACAAAAAAGTTTTCAAATCTCATAGAGGTGCACGTCTTGGACTAGGAGGTTTTGTTGGAGTAAATACCAATTCAAAACAATTTACAAAATTTGAACAAGATGGTTATACTATTACTACAAAACAAAAAGGTGATTTTAACGTAAACGATTTTACATATGGTTTAAGTGCTTACATTGGTTACAAACAAACATCTTTATATTTAAAATACGATTTAAATCCAGTTTTCAAAAACAGTCCAGTGGATCAAAACAACATTTCGTTAGGTATTCGTTTTGATTGGAATTAATTTCGAAGAACAGAATTACATTTGAGTTATATATTTCATACTTTTTTCAAAACCTACAGGAATTTTCTTGTAGGTTTTTTTTATGTTTTTTAATATTGTATTTTTACCAGCTAATACCAAAATTCCAACATTGATCTCAAAAGAAACCATAGAAAAAGTATTTGACCAAGCTCGAGTAGAGGAAGTCATTGGCGATTTCGTACAACTGAAACGTTCTGGAAGTAACATGAAAGGACTTTCACCGTTTGTGAACGAAAAATCGCCATCGTTTATGGTTTCACCTGTGAAGCAAATTTGGAAGGATTTTTCCTCTGGAAAAGGTGGAAATTCAGTCACTTTCTTGATGGAACATGAACATTTTACGTATCCAGAAGCTATAAGATATTTAGCTAATAAATACGGAATTGAAATCGAAGAAACCGTTGTAACTAATGAAGAAATTGAGCAAGCTAACGAAAAAGAAAGCATGTATTTGGTTTCTGAATTTGCTCGTGACTATTTTCATAAAACCATGCTAAATACTGACGAAGGCCAAGCTATTGGCTTATCGTATTTTAAAGAACGTGGATTTACAAAAGAAACTATTGAAAAATTTCAATTAGGTTTTTCACCTGATACTTGGGATGCTTTTACCAAAGAAGCCTTAGGGAAAGCTTATAAATTAGAATTTCTTGAAAAAACTGGATTAACTATTGTAAAACAAGAAGACGGAAAAACATTCGACCGCTTCAAAGGTCGTGTCATGTTCCCTATTCATAGTATGAGCGGAAGGGTTTTAGGTTTTGGTGGAAGAATTTTAACCAACGATAAAAAAGCAGCCAAATATTTAAACTCACCAGAAAGTGAAATTTACCATAAAAGTAAAGTTTTATATGGAATTTTTCATGCCAAACAAGCCATAGCTAAATTAGACAATTGTTATTTGGTAGAAGGTTACACCGATGTGATTCAGTTCAACCAAAGTGGTATTGAAAACGTGGTAGCTTCTTCCGGAACGGCCTTAACACCAGATCAAATTCGTTTGGTGAGTCGTTTAACAAATAACATGACGGTTTTATTTGATGGAGATGCGGCTGGTTTACGCGCCTCTATTCGCGGTATCGATTTGATTCTGGAAGCAGGTATGAATGTAAAAGTTTGTAGTTTCCCTGATGGTGAAGATCCAGATAGTTTTGCCAAAAACAATTCGTACGATGTTTTAAAACAATATTTAGAAGAAAATTCAAAAGATTTTATTCAGTTTAAAGCTGATTTATTAGTCAAAGAAGCCAATAACGATCCTATCAAAAAAGCCGAATTAATTAGAGATATGGTAAATAGTATTTCTAAAATTTCGGATACAATTAAGCGAGAAGTGTATATTAAGGAATGTTCACGAATTATGGACATTTCAGAAGAAGTGTTGTATAACACGTTAGCACAAATACTTAAAAAAGATATTTCGGATGCCAATAAAAAATTCACAGAAGAGAAAAAAGCATTTGAAGTTGTAAAAAATAACGAACAAGTACAACCAGAAAAAATTGATAGTCAGTATATTTTCGAACAAAAAATTATTGAAACGCTATTAATTAATGGTTTGAAAACCGAAACATTCACCGAAATTTTTCAAGTGGAAGACGAAAATGGCGATTTGGTAGATGTGAAAGAAAATAATACGTATAAAATTTACGAGAAAATTTATTTGGCACTTCAAGAAGACGAAATTGAATTGTCGAATCCAATTTTCAAAAATATTTATATTGACATCATCAATTATTACAATCAGAATTTAGAATTTGAAATTGACAAGTATATTTCTGAAACGACACCTGAAATAACAGATAAAATTACTTCCATTTTAATGATAGAAGAACGCGATTCGTTACACAAATGGCATTTAAGAAAAATTGTAGTTGATGATAAAAACATCAATTTAGAACAACATGTTTCTGAAACAATTTTATCGTATCGCTTTTTGTTGATTGATAAAATGATAAGTGAAAACATGAAAAATATTTCTGCAGACAGCACGGTTGATAATACCGAAATATTATCCAATAGCAAAGATTTAACTACATTACGAAATGTAATTGCAAAAAACTTAGGAAGAGTTTTGGTTCGATTTTAAACAAACACTTGCCATTCTGAAAAATAAAAAATTAATAAAACCTACTCAAATAAAATTCTTTCTTTATCAGAATGACAAGCTTGTAAAACTTTCAATTAAATAATTTCTAATTGTTTCGCTTTATTAATTAAATCTAGCAAATTAGTCACACTTAATTTTTGTAGCAAACGAAGTTTATATGTACTAATGGTTTTTTCATCTAAACCTAAAATTTTAGCCACTTCTTTATTTTTTCTTCCTTCACTGAAGTAACGCAATACTTCAATTTCTCTTGTAGATAATTTTTTAAATAAACGCTCAGACTTCTTAGTTTTATTTAAAATTTCAATAGCTTTTCTTACTTCAGAACTAAAAACAAATTCGCCATTATTCACTCGGCTCACTGTGTTTTCTAATTCCCCTAAACCAATGTTTTTAGAAACATAACCTTTTACACCAGACTTAATTGCTGGCGGCGCATATAAAGTATCCGAAACATTAGTAAAAAATATAACGTTCAACTTAGGATGATCTTGTAATAGTTGTTTTATTTTTAAAATACTATTCAATCCTTTTAATTCGGCATCTAAAATCACACAATCCACTGTTGAAGCATCAACTGTTTTTACTAAATCATCATAATTCGAGACAACTTCTGCAATTTTTATCGTAGGACTATTTTTAAAATAGGTTTGAATTCCCAAGTGTACAACTGGGGAATTATCTGCTAAACAAACTGTAATCATACCACTATTTTTTAAAATGTTAGCAATAATTTTATTACACAAAATTAGTAAAAAAAATCCTAAGAAAACCTATTTATTTGATTTTTAATCTGTTTGGAATTTCACAAACCGGAATAGGTTGCATTTTATGCTGATTAATGGTATTTAGTCGAGAATATATCTTAAAAACTTCTGCTTGTCTGCCTTCAAAATTTTCAATTTTTGAACCCTTTTCCGTTTCCAACATAGCCCATTCCAATTCATCATAATTGGCTCCTAATTGATCTTCGTCACTTCTATCATCTCCAAATAAACCATCTGTTGGTTTTGCTATCAAAATACTTTCTGGAACACCTACAAATTTAGCCAGTTGGCGTACTTCACTTTTCATTAAATCGGCAATCGGGCTCACATCTACTCCACCATCTCCGTATTTGGTATAAAATCCTACCCCAAAATCTTCCACTTTATTACCCGTTCCTGCAACCAAAAAACCATGAATTCCTGCCATATAATACAAAGTCGTCATTCGCAATCGCGCTCGAGTATTGGCTAATGTTAAATGTAACGCTTTTTCATTTTCGCAAGTTGGCACACTATTTTTGAACGTTTCAAAACTCGGAGTCAAATCCACTCTATCGTTAAACACATTTGGAAAACGTTTTTTTAATTGATCAATATGCTCATTAGCTCTATTCACATGACTTTCAGCTTGATGAATAGGCATTTCCACACATAAAACAGGAAATCCAGTTTGCGCACATAAAGTTGACGTTAATGCACTATCAATTCCGCCAGAAATTCCAATCACAAAACCTTTTACACCAGAATTTGTGGCGTAGGTTTTCAACCAATTAACAATATAATCATTAATTCCTTCTAAATTTAACGCTGTTTTATTTGACATAATTTTAATAAATACTTTAGCTATATAATTATATATTTGCAGTTCAATAATTTTTGATAAAAATAGTAAATTTCATACGATGAAAAAATTAATCTTTTTACTTATTTCAGGATGCATCTTCCTTCAATGTAAAAAAAATGATGCTGTTGAAATTGTAGATGTAAAAAAATCCGTTGATTTAAACATAGAACGTTTTGATAAATTATATGCCACAGCAACAGCCAAAACTTTACCTGATTTAAAAAATCAATATCCATTTTTATTTCCAGCTCAATTTCCAGATTCTCTTTGGTATGCAAAACTAAATGATCCAATTTTCAAGGAATTAAATACAGAAGTTGAAAAACAGTTTCCAG
>CAMLRV010000061.1 GCA_946482495.1 uncultured Flavobacteriia bacterium | reverse complement strand
AAGCATGATAAGTGATTGTGTAATTTGCCGGATTATTATTATTCCCTAAAATTACTGCATTATTAGCATTTAAATCGAAACAAGCTAATCCAGTTTGACTATCAACACATTGTGATAAATTTTGTGGTTGATTAAATGAAGATCCAGTACAACTGGTTGTAAAAGTAAATGTTGTAGGAATACTATTTCCAGCCCCGCAATTTATAGTTACAGTTACTGTATAAGTTGAACAAGGCGTTAATCCATTTAATTGAAACGGATTTACTACTGGAGATAATGTTGACCCAGCTGTTGACCCATTTAATGTATAAGACAAAATATATTGACCGCCTGAATTTACATTGGGATCCAGCCAAGAAATTGTTGCAGATGTAGCCATTACATTAGTTGCCGTTAGATTAGTTGCCGACATACATTGTGAAAATACAACTTGTGTTAAACCAACAAATAAAAGTAATGATAGAAGTATTGTTTTTTTCATATTAAGAAAATTTAGAATTGAAAATTACAAAAAACCACTTTCTCAAAAAGGTAATGAATTAGATAATCGATTAAATGTAAGATTTTATCGGCAAAAAGAATGGTTTTCAAAAAAATAAGAAAAAACACACATTTTAGTGCGTAGTTGTGAAAGTTTGTAAAATCAAAAAAGCCTTCCAAAATTGGAAAGCTTTTCATCTCGTCCCAAAAGACGAGACAACTAAACCTTTACCGACAAAATTAATTTTTCAATTGAAAGTCGATTTAATTTTTTTAAACGTTTTTCTTCTTTAAGAGCTTCATCTTTATTTTCAAATTTCGCTGAATAAACTAAAATCCAATCATTAAACTTTGAAGTATAATTGCTTTTCCCAGAAAGATGAGATTGCAAACGATTATTTAGGTCAGAAGTAAAACCTTTATAATAAATATTGCCTGAAGCAGAAAATAAAATATACACTGTAAAAACCATAATAGCCTAAAATCAAAAAAGCCTTCCAAAATTGGAAAGCTTTTCATTGGTCTAACTACTAAACCTTTACCCAATTTCTTGGGATAAACAACACAACTACGTTCATCTTGAGCCTCAAGATATTTGGGCAAAAAAGCACTTCATTGCTGAAGTGCTTCCCAAATTTTGCGGTCTGGACGGGACTCGAACCCGCGACCCCCTGCGTGACAGGCAGGTATTCTAACCAACTGAACTACCAAACCGTTGCTGTAATGCGAGTGCAAATATATAACAGTTTTTTTAACTTGCAAATGTTTTCATAAAAAAAATTACAAGTTTTTTTTACTAATTACCCAAACTTCTGTTTTTCAACCAAATATGTAGTAATAATTTTTTCGAATTTTTCGTCCACTGAAACCGGTACATACTTAATTTTGTATGCCGAACAAGTGTTCGAAATGTTTTCAAAATAGTTTTTAACCACTTTTTCGTAATTTTCTTTCATATTTTCGGCAAATAAATTGACTTCTTCACCTGTTTCTACATCAATAAATTTACGTGGTGTATTGTCAAAATTAAAATTTAATTCTGTTTTCCCATCATAAACATGAAACAAAACCACTTTATGTTTATTGTGTTTTAAATGCTGTAAAGCCTTAAATAATTTCTCATTATCATCGCCAATAAACATATCCGTAAACAAAATAATCATAGAACGACGATGCACTTTTTCCGCAATTTGATGTAAAAAAGTAATAGTGTCAGTTTTTTTAGCATCTTTTGGATAATTTAAGATGTTTTCAAACTGATTTAAAATCATTCGATGATGACGTTCACTACCTTTTTCTGCAGCATAATATTCGTAAGTATCCGAATATATCGAAACACCAACTGCATCACGTTGTTTTTTAAGCAAATTCATTAAAACCGCGGAAGCTAGTACTGAAAAACCGATTTTACTTTCGGAAAACAGCTGATCATCTTTCAATTTTGGATAATGCATAGACGACGAATTATCCAAAATCAAATGACAACGCAAATTGGTTTCTTCTTCGTATTTTTTAGTATATAATCTGTCGGTTTTTGCAAATAATTTCCAATCAATATGTTTGGTGCTTTCACCTTGATTATAGATTTTATGTTCGGCAAATTCGGCAGAAAATCCATGAAATGGACTTTTATGCATACCAGAAATAAAGCCTTCGACAATTTGATTTGCCAAAAGCTCTAAATTTTTAAATTGCGATATTTTTTCTAATTGCGTATCTAAATTCATATCGTAAAGATAAAGAATTCTAGCAATTTATTACTTTTTATTTAGTAATGATTCTAATTTCGCTAATCTGTCTTCTAATGAATTTATTTTAGACTCTTGTTCTTTTATCGCTTCAATCAATAATGGCGTAATCGCTGCATAATCTACATAATAGTCACCACGAGTGCTTTTTTGTACTGCTTCTGGTAATACTTTTTCTAACTCTTGTGCTAAAACACCACTACATTGAACTGGCTTCTCACCTTTTTCAATTTCACCTTTTACTTGTTTAAATTGATAGGTATATCCGTTTAATTGTTCAACTTTATGTAGCGCATTATTTATTTTAACTATGTTTTCTTTTTTATTCATGTCCGAAACTTGAACATAAGCTCCAGTTGCAGCTACATAACTTTTTATAGCCGAATTATCATAAGGATTTGTATTTGTACCATCAAAAGAATCTTCATCTAAAAAATACACAATCGCTGCAGGTTGTCCCATATTTCCATCACCAGGTGACCAAATTGTAACAGCATTTCCATCACCATAAATTCCACCGGTTTCGGCAACCCATTCTCTTGAGGATAAAAGAAACTCATTTTGACCTGCACCAAAATCCTGATTTCCTGTACTATGAGTAAAAACATTAGTGTTATTTAACTGCATTTCTTCTGCATCAGCTGCATTTTTATGCACTTTTACAACACCATTTACTTTTACGATATCATTATCAAATTCACCATAAATCAAGGGTGAAGCTGAGTTACTGTTTTCGATATATAATTTATTAGAACCTAATTCGTTATACCCAGCTTGATGTCCGATAGCTACATTTCCAAAACCCGACACATTACTTTTTAAACTCAAATAACCTAGTGAAGTATTTGCGGTTCCTGTAGTTAATTCTGACATTGAACCTCCGCCAATTGCAACATTAAAACCTCCAGAAATATTTTGTTCCAAAGCCTGATTACCTGCTGCAAGATTATAACTTCCAATTGTATTATTTGTTAACGTATGATTTCCAAGCGCAGTATTACTATTACCTATAGTGTTATTTTTTAAAGTTTCCGAACCGAATGCTGAATTCCATCCTCCAGTAGTTGTATTCCTTAATGAATTATGCCCGAATGCATTATTATAAATAGTTGTTGTAGCAGCATACAAAGCTTGATATCCAAAAGCATTATTTAAAGTTCCCGCTGTACAGCTACTTAAAGCATCATTACCAAAAGCATTATTATAATTTCCAGTTGTATTATCTGACAATGCAGACATTCCTATTCCTATATTATTTGTTCCTGTAGTATTAGCATATAAAGAACTATGACCTAAAGCCAAATTAAATGAAGAAGTTGAAGATGAATAAAGCGCATTGGAACCTATTGCTAAATTCGAACCTCCAATAGTATTACTTCTAAGTGCTGCATTTCCAATAGCAAAATTGAAATTACCAGTTGTATTATTAAATAATGCCTGATAACCAAATCCTAGATTATAACTTGCTGTCGTATTATTATGCAAAGCTTCAAATCCGAAACTTAAATTATAACTACCAGTTGTATTTAATGTTAAACCTTTTCCGAATGCTTGATTAAAACTACCTGTGGTATTACTAGTTAATGCACCATATCCCATTGCCACATTACTCCCACCAGTTGTGTTATCTGACAAAGCCTCGCTTCCAAAAGCCGTATTCGAATTACCTGTTGTATTAACCGAAAGTGCGCTTTTCCCAACGGCTGTATTTTGTGAACCATAAGTATTAGCTGACAAAGCCAAGCTTCCGACTGCAGTATTATTAGTTCCCTCATCATTTAATAATAAAGAATTATAACCTAAAGCTGTATTATCTTCTCCATCAGCAATTCCTCGTAACGATTGATATCCTACCCCTGTATTTCTTAATCCAATATTAAACGCAGGAGTCAGTGAACCTCTTAATGCCTCAAAACCTATTGCCACATTACTGTTATTAAATGCCGTTGTTGTATTGTTGCTATTTTGCATAGCACCGTATCCAATCGCTACAGCATTTGAACCTCCTCTATTTTCATAAAGCGAACCTGCACCCATAGCCACATTATAATTTCCAATTGTATTTTTATTAAGAGCATTTGTTCCAAAGGCATTATTAGACCCACCAGTTGTATTGGCATACAAAGTATTATATCCGATAGCTGTATTATCATCTCCTGAAGAGATTCCCTGTAAAGATTCGTATCCTATAGCTGTATTATTAGCGCCATCATTAGACGCACCAGGTGAAGAACCAAAATGTTCTCCTAACATAGATTTATATCCAATTGCAGTATTTGTATTTGTGTAAGGAGAACTTCCAGATCCGAAATAAAACATTGATGCATAGCCTATAGCTGTTCCGTTTGAACCAACCGAAGAGCGACTCATAGCATCGCTTCCAATCGCTACATTATAATTTCCACTTGTATTTCTCCATAAAGAATAAGCTCCGTAGGCCGTGTTCCCGGTTCCTGTTGTATTTTGACTCAACGAATTATTTCCAAAACCTGTAAGATAATCTCCTAACCATCCTGCCTTTGCGCTATTTCTTTTGAAAATAACATCTTGATTATCAGTTGTACCTATAAAATTATTTGTTGCATTGGTACCTGAATTCCCTGTTAATGACCAACCCGAATCGTTGCCAATTCCTTTCCAACTTGTTACTGAATTATCCCAATAGTAAAAACCTGGTGCTTTACCTCCAGATGCTGTTGTAAGATAAACCATCATACCTTGTTGCGATGCGGTAGGATTCACTGCTGGAAAAGCATCTATTTTAGGAATGATAATTCCGTCTGTATTGGCAGGTGCAACCTGATTTGATGCTTTAATATCCAATTGTGCATTTGGAGTTGTAGTATTGATTCCAACTTGCGAAAAACCAAACTGAACAAAAATCAGCGATACTATAACGAAAATGTATTTTTTCATAATTCATAATTTTACTCCAAAAATATTGTTAAAAAACAGTTTTATTTAAACAAATAGATAAACAACATTTTAAATAGACGAATAAAAAAAAATTGTATTTTTGGCTAATAATTAAGAGAATATGAGTCAGTTAAAGTGTATAATTATTGACGATGATGAAATTGACAGACTGACAATTTTATCTTACGTTAAGAAGTTTTCATTTATAGATGTTTTAGCTGTTTTTAGCTCGGGCACCGAAGCTTTATATAGTGAATTTATAAATGAGGCTGACATCCTTTTTTCTGATATCGATATGCCTTTATTATCTGGAATTGAACTAAGAAAAAAAATCAATAAAATTCCTGTTTGTGTTTTTATTACTTCTTTTCCCGAACATGCTGCTGATAGTTACGAAGTAGAGACTTTTGATTTCCTTATCAAACCTTTAAATTTTGAACGCTTTCAAAATACCATTTCCAGAATTGAAATGTATTTTTCGATGTTAAACAAAGCAAATCTTTACGACAAAATTGAAAATGAGGATGAAATATTCATAAAAGAAGGTCATACCCAAATTAAATTAAACAGTAAAGACATCTTATATTTAGAAGCTTTAAAAGACTATACTTTAATTGTAACACCAACAAAAAAGCATTGTGTTTTAAGCAGTTTAGGTAATTTATTAAAAGAAAATCATTTTAATTCATTCGTCAGAATTCATAGAAGTTTTGCTGTCCAAAAAAATTTCATTAAAAAAATTAGCACTAATGAAGTTCATTTAACCAATGAAACCACGGTACCTATTGGAAGAAGTTATAAGGAGAATTTAAAACTAATCATATGAGATTTTTAGGACTTTTACTTTTGCTGTTTTCGATAAACACTTGGAGCCAAAATAAATCTTTAAATAGTTTAGTCAATCAGTGTGAAACCGCTATAAACGAAGAGAAATACAAAAAACTGATTCAACTTGCCAATTTTGGTATATCAAAATCTAATAATTCTAATTTATACCTTTCAAAATTTAATTTTTATAAAGGATATGGATTCGAATATGATAATAATCAATATGAAATTGCTATATCGTATTTTGAAAAATCGTTACAATTAGCTCAAAAAGGCCGTTTTTTAAATGAAGAGACACTAGCCTTAATGCGTTTAAATTATTTATACTATTCTACCAAACAATTTAAACAAAGAGAAGGTTTAATAAATTACATTAAAAAAGTAGTAGATACCACTCACAATGTATTTACTAAAGGTATTTTATATGGAAGTTTAGGCGAATACCATTTGGATAAATCCGAAATTTCAAAATTTATTGATTATAAGTTAAAAGCTATTGAGTATCGCAAAAAATTCAAAAAGGGAGATGCCAAAAATATTGTAAACATTGGAATTTCATATGCACAAATTGGCCAGGCTTATTTCAAAATGAAACAATATAAAAAAGGATTAGAATATTTGTATTTAGCCAAACCTTATTTAAAAGATTCTCCAAATGCCTTAGCTTTTTTACATAACGATTTTATAAAATGCTATTGGGGATTACAAAATTTAGACAGCATTGCCACTCATAGAAAGAAGATTTATAATTTAGTCACTAAAGAAGACTCTTTATTCATTAGTATTAGTTCAGCGAATAGATATTTAGCAGAATTTTACATAGATAAAAAGCAATTAAACAACGCTAAAAACTATTTAAGCGAAGCAGAATTTTTCGGAAAAAAGTCAAAAGACTTAGAAATCATGATGGAAGTCAATTTAACTAAAGGCAAGATTTTATTCGAACAAAAAAAATATGTTGAAGCAATACTAATTTTAAAAGAAGCTTCAAAAAATGCTTATCAATTTGATAAAAATTCCTTTATCGTAATTAATAAACTAATTGCCAACAGTTTTAAAGCGCTTAATAATTGGAAAGAAGCCTCACGTTATTTTGAAATTTACAACAAAGTAAACGAAGAAGTGCTATTAGAATCTACCAAAGAAAATATTGCGAATGCAGAAGCCAAATTTCAAAACAAATACAAGCAAGAAAAAATTGATTTATTATCTGCAGAAAACAAATTAAAAAATGCAGAAATTGCCAATTCTCAAAAGCAAAAAATATATCTTTTTACTGGTTTCATCTTATTGCTTGCTATTGCCTTTCTTTTGTTTAAACAAAGTTATAATCGAAAGAAAACAAATAAAAAGCTTCAACTATTAAATCAGGAATTAGATGAAGCTAATAAAACCAAACTTCAATTTTTTAATATTTTAAATCATGATTTAAGAAGTCCGGTGGCGAGTTTAATTCATTTTTTACATCTACAAAAAGAAAGCCCAGAATTATTAGATTCGGAAAGTAAAAAGCGATTAGAACAAAAAACCATTTCTGGCGCAGAAAATCTATTAAATTCCATGGAAGATATTTTGTTATGGAGTAAAGGTCAAATGGAAAATTTTAAACCTCAACCCGAAAAAATAGAAATCACAGAATTATTTAACGATATCAAAAATCATTTTTCAAGTATTGAAAACGTTGCTATTATACTTACTAATCCAACAAATTTTGAAGTTATCACAGATAAAAATTATCTCAAAACTATAATGAGAAATTTAACTGGAAACGCTATTAAAGCGCTAGAAAATATTGATAATGCAGAAATAACCTGGAAAGCTTGGAGTGAAAATAATTGTTCTTTTATATCAATTACTGATAACGGAAAAGGCGCGTCAATTCATCAATTTAAAGCGCTTTTTGATGATAAAGAAGTGGTAGGCATAAAATCTGGATTAGGCTTGCATTTAATTAGAGATTTAGCCAAAACCATTCATTGCGAACTTAACGTTGAATCTAAAGAGAATATAGGAACAACCATTACTTTAAAATTATAAAAAAAGCTCAATCTCGTTTTCAGAACGAGATTGAGCTTTTTGTTTTTTATCAACTAACGATTATAATAAAGCGTCGATAGCGTCAGTGTAAGTTTTCTTTGGAGCTACTCCAACTTGTCTACCAACTACTTCTCCGTTTTGGAAAACTAATACAGTAGGAATGTTTCTAACTCCGTATTTTGCAGCAAATTCTTGATTTGCATCTACGTCAACTTTACCAACGATTGCTTTACCATCGTATTCTGTAGCAACTTCGTCAATAACTGGTCCAACCATTCTACAAGGTCCACACCAAGCTGCCCAAAAATCTACTACTACTGGTTTATCTGATTTTAATACCACTTCTTCGAAAGTAGCATCTGTAATTGCTAATGCCATATTGTTTTGTTTATATTTTAGTACTTATTTTAATGATGCGAATTTAGAAAATATATTTCAGCTGTAAAAAATTTTATGATTTCTTTTAACTATTGAAACATTAGCAAAATCAATTCAACTTAAAATTAATTTGCATTTGTTCCAAGCCTTCTAATAGTTCTTTAGAAATATTAATTTTTAATTTCCGACTAGGCATTTCTAGCTTGTTTTTGATAATCGTTTCTTCAATTTCTTCCATTTGATTTTCGATAACCACCTCAGCACTATTATCAACTTCTCCATCAGATTCCATCATAGCATCATCTTGTAGTTCCTCATCAATTTCGATTTCTCGTTTGACAAATCGTTTAACTTTTTCTAATTCTAACAATTCGAAAGTTACATTGAAATCGCCTTGATGATGTGAAAAAAGTTCGTTTAATTTTAAAATTAATTGTTCCTTTAATTCTTCAATTGGCAATTGAATAGTTAACTTTTTAGCGAAATCCGGCAAGACATCTTGTAAACTTTGCATGTGAGAAAAGTTAATTCTTGGATCCGATTTTTTACCCGTTTCTTTATTTTCCCAACCTTCTTTTACAAAGATTTTAATAAAAACAAACTGATTTTGAACCAAGTAATGACGGAATTTCAAATACTCTTCATTAAAAATTCTGAATTCGAAACTTTCTTCGTAACCTTCAATATTAAAGGTAGCCCACCCTTTATTTTGTTGTGTAGTACGATGTTGTACGTTTGAAACAATTCCACCGAAAGAAAGATTCTTACCTACTAATTGCTCCAAACTATTTAAGGCTTGTAATTTGGTATTGCAGAAATATTTCATTTCGAACTTATAATCGTCAAGCGGATGACCCGAAATATAAATTCCAACTACTTCTTTTTCACGCGATAATTTTTCTAAAGTATTCCATTCTTCACAAGGTGGCACTACTGGCTCTGCAATTTGAACATCCGAAGCATCACCAAATAAACTCACTTGAGAAGAATTTTCGTTTTCTTGAAACTTCGAACCAAAACGCATAGCTTTTTCTAAAAACGTCACATTATCTCCATCCGCATGAAAATATTGTGCTCGGTGTGTATTTCCGAAATCATCGAAACCACCTGCTAAGGCTAAGTTTTCAAATGCTTTTTTATTCGCAGCGCGCAAATCGATACGTTTAGCTAAGTCAAAAATAGATTTATAACGACCCTCTTTTCTACATTCTACAATTGTCTTAACTGCATTTTCTCCTACACCTTTAATCGCACCCATTCCGAAACGAATCGCATTATTATCGTTTACCGTAAATTTATAGTACGATTCATTCACATCCGGACCTAAAACTTCTAGTCCCATACGTTTACATTCTTCCATGAAAAACGAAACCGATTTGATATCGTTCATATTATTCGAAAGTACGGCAGCCATATATTCTGCAGGATAATGTGCTTTTAAATAGGCAGTTTGATAGGCAATCCAAGCATAACATGTTGAGTGTGATTTGTTGAAAGCATATTGTGCAAAAGCTGTCCAGTCTTTCCAAATTTTTTCTAATTTATCTTCAGCATGACCATTTTTTACGGCACCTTCAATAAATTTCGACTTCATTTTTTCCAGCACATCAATCAGCTTTTTACCCATCGCCTTACGAAGTACATCGGCATCACCCTTAGAGAAATTGGCCAATTTCTGTGACAAAAGCATTACCTGCTCTTGATATACTGTAATTCCGTAAGTTTCTGCTAAGTATTCTTCACAAGCTTCTAAATCGTATTCAATAGGTTCCAACCCATTTTTTCTACGAACGAAAGAAGGAATATATTCCAATGGACCTGGACGATAAAGCGCATTCATCGCAATTAAATCTCCAAAAACCGTTGGTTTTAATTCTTTCAAATATTTTTGCATTCCAGGCGATTCGTATTGGAAAATACCTACTGTTTCACCACGTTGGAAAAGTTCATATGTCTTTTTATCATCAATTGGAAATGTATCCGGATCTAAAGTAATATCACGCTTATACTTTACCAACTTAACAGTATCTTTAATTAGGGTTAATGTTTTCAACCCTAGGAAGTCCATTTTTAACAATCCGGCACTTTCCGCTACCGCATTATCAAATTGCGTAACGTATAAATCAGAATCTTTTGCGGTAGTTACCGGTACGAAATTCGTAATATCATCTGGCGTAATAATCACACCACATGCGTGAATTCCTGTATTTCGAAGCGAACCTTCTAGTATTTTGGCTTGCTGAATCGTTTCTCCTGATAATTCGCCTTGATTTGCAATTTCGATTAATTCTTTAACGCGGTCAAATTCATCCGAACGAACCGCTTTTTTAACTTCTTC
>CAMLRV010000060.1 GCA_946482495.1 uncultured Flavobacteriia bacterium | reverse complement strand
TCTTTCTTTGCGATCACATTTAAAATAACCTTAAATGTTTTTGGGTTTTCTTTTTTTACTTCTTCTGTTTGTGTTTTATCTTCTGTATTTTGGTTTTCATTATTCTTACAAGAAAAGAATAAACCCGAAATAGACATCAAGCTGATAAGCAAGTATTTTGTTCTCATTTTATTTTTTTTTGGCAAAATTATTAAATTTTATTAAATATTAAACGTTCTTTATTTATTTTTATTGTTAAGTTCGAAAAAATCTTCCTAAAACAAAGATATAATTTTAAACTCTCCATTTGTAACTGTAACTATATCCGATGGATTATTAGGATTTACACCTGTAAAACTGTATTCTCCATTAATCTGTCTTTCAAATGTATACAATATTTTTAATTGACCTGTACAATCATAATTTATATATGAATTGGTTAGTAAATCATACTTTGAAATTTCAACTTTATGAATAGGGTCTGTTGGAGTAAAATTATAGGTACCAGCTACCGTTGTTCCTACCTGATAGTAAATTTTTATTCTATATTCTTTATCGCTATACTCATTTTGAATACAACGATTAGCGTATCCACTTATGCCACTATTAACTTGTACAGAATTTGTTCTAATCCAATCTTGTCCATTAATTTTTGCGGTGTTTTTTAAACCAAAAATGGAAGGAATAACCTCTATATATTTTGCAACAATTCTTCCGCTTACATATTTTCCTTCTGATTGTAAACTGTTGGGGTCACTATACATCTCGCCATTAAAATTGATTTTAACTTTTTTGTTAACTTCATCAATTTCTTCAATATTTAATTTAAAAAAATGAGAGCTATATGGGCGATATGAATAAAACAATCTATAAGTACTCCATCTAAATGATCCAAAATCCCCATTTTTGTTGAAACTTAATATCTTAGAAGATGTGGTCCCCATATAGAACTCGTCTTCTACTTTGTAAAAAACCTTATCTTTAATAACGGCATTGTCTACTAGTACTCCGTTAACATAAATCTCTGAAAAATTTTGCTCAGTTTGTGGTTGTTCAGATCCTTGATTGTTATCATCAGAACATCCCATAAAAACCAAAAGTAAGGCTGTTTTTAAAATATCTTTTATTCTCATATTAATACGGATTTAAAGTTCTAAATTTTCCATCAGTAACCGAAATAACTTCACTAGAGTCATTCGGATTTGTGGCAGTAAGATTAAATGTTCCGAAAAAAGAATAAGTAGAAAGCCCAGAACTTGATCCATGAAATTCTTTATAAAACATGTTTACATTTCCAGAAACATTAAATTCATCATATTGAAAAGTGACTGTATTAAATTTATAAAACTTCATACAGTTCATAGTGTCTAAATTGTTAAATGGATAATTTGCTGTAGGTGTAGATGAATTAAATTTAACAACTATTTTATATGGATCATAACTAGTAAATGAACCGTTTTGAAATTGATTATAAGCTACCCATTTTGTTCCATTAAATTTTGCATTAAAATAATCTAATCTATTAGGTGATAAATCTTTAAGTAAATAATTCTCATCATCTGGTTGTACTTCATAATTGCCAATTAAATGCATTTCTGTATTTATATGTTCAGATAGCATATTAATAGATTCTAAATATAAATTTGCTTTTAAATTTAATTTAAATGTTTTTTGCTGTTCGTTATAACTAAAATCTAACACATCAACAAAATAATCAGGATAAAACCTATAACTATTATATATTCCTTGATAAAGACCATCATTATCTGTATAATCACCTGCAGAGATAACTTTTCCTTCTTCAGTAATTTTCACATAAAAATGATGATTCATTGAGTTGACTCCACATGAAAAAAAGACAGTAAACACACCATTTTTTTTGTTTGCGAAAGGTGGGTCGTTTTCACTAATTCCTACAATTCCTAGATTTGTTTTAATACCATTAACAATTACATATGATGTTTCTACTGGAGTAACAACAGCTTCATCTGAATTACTTTCAGAACATGAAAAAGTAAAAAACAAAAACAGAAATAGAACTTTTCTAAAGATTTTTATTTTACCCATATTTTATAGTTTTACATTAATAATAGAAAAAACATGTTTTTCTGTATGCTAGTTTTTTAAATTTCTTTATTTTGAATGTTTTATAATTAGTATAACGAAATATTAGCTGTTATATTTTAACTTTAGTTAAACTTTCTTCCCAACTTTTAATTTCGATTCCAAAAACCTGTTTAATCTTCGTTTTATCCAAAACACTATACGCTGGTCTTTTGGCTGGAGTTGGATAAGCCGATGTTGGAATGGCGGTTAAATTTATAGAAACATTATTTACTCTGAATATTTCTGCAGCAAAATCGTACCAAGAACATTGTCCTTCATTGCTGAAATTATAGATTCCGAAGACTTCGACTCCGCTCAGTCTGACAAATTCATTTTGGCAATATTGTATAATTTTTAATAAGGCTTCTGCTAAATCTACTGCGTTGGTTGGTGTGCCAATTTGATCGGAAACAACTGATAAACTGTCTCTTTCCGATGCCAATCGCAACATGGTTTTCATAAAATTATTAGCAAATTGTGAATACACCCAAGAGGTTCTCACTATAAAATGTTTTTCATAAGTGGCCTGAATCGCTTGTTCTCCTTGTAATTTGGTTAAACCATAAATTCCAGCCGGAAAAGGCACATCTGTTTCGGTTAATCCTTTTTCACTTTTAAGTGGTAAACGTAATTGGCTATCATAATAAGCAATACCGTCTACATATTTCGCATCAAAAACAAAATCGGTAGAAATGTGTAGTAAAATAGTATCATGTTTTTTACATACCTCAGCGATATTTTGTGCACCAGTTACATTAATGGCAAACGCTTTTTCTGGTTCCGATTCAGCTTTATCCACAGCGGTGTAAGCTGCTGCGTTAATACAAAAATTCGGTTTATATTTTTCGAAAATGTTTTCGCAATTTGTTAAGTCAGTAATGTTTAATTCTGAAGAAGAACAAAACACAAAATCGATTGAAGGATAATTCCCTACAACCGATTGAACTGCTTGTCCTAATTGTCCGTTTGCGCCAGTGACTAATACTACCATGCTTTTTTTGCGTTTTCTAAATTGGGTAAAATTTGATCTTTTTCAGAAATTAGCAATTGCTCTGTTGGAAAATTCCAATCGATATTTACGGTTTCGTCATTATAAATTAAACCACCTTCCGATTCTTTATTGTAAAAGTTATCGCATTTATAAAAGAAAGTAGCCGTTTCACTTAACACTAAAAACCCATGCGCAAATCCGCGTGGAATAAAAAACTGTGTTTGATTTTCACCAGATAATAACACGGTTTCATATTGTCCGAAAGTGGGAGAATTAGGTCTTAAATCTACCGCCACATCCAAAACTTCGCCATGTAAAACACGTACAAGTTTCGCTTGTGCATGTTCTCCTGTTTGATAGTGTAAACCACGCAACACACCTTTTGTAGAAAACGACTGATTGTCTTGTACAAAAGTTACTTTCTGACCCACGCCTTCAGCAAAAGTTTTCTCATTGAAACTTTCCATGAAATAGCCACGTTCGTCTCCTATTATTTTGGGTTCAAGGACAAAACATCCTTTTAATTTGGTTTCTTTGAAATTCATTCTGTTTCATAAAATGCTTCGACAAGCTCAGCATGACATTTACTTATATTATACTCATTAAATGGGTTCCGTAACCACTTTTTAATAAAGGTTCAGCTAATTTTTTTAATTGATCCGCATTAATGAATCCCATTTTATAAGCAGCTTCTTCAATGGCGCCAATTTTTAAACCTTGACGTTCTTCAATAACTTGAACAAACTGACCGGCTTGCATTAATGATTGGAAAGTACCTGTATCTAACCAAGCTGTTCCTCTATCTAAAATACTAACTTTCAATTTTCCTTGCTCTAAATAGGCTTTATTGATATCTGTAATTTCTAATTCACCACGGTGACTTGGTTTAATATTTGCTGCAATTTCTATAACTGAATTGTCATAAAAATAAATTCCTGGAACGGCATAATTAGATTTCGGTTGTACTGGTTTTTCTTCGATAGAAAGTACTTTTCCATCGGTGTCAAATTCTACAACTCCATAGCGTTCTGGATCATGAACGTGGTATGCGTAAACAATTCCTCCATCTGGATTATTATTAGCTTGTAATAACTCGGCTAAACCAGTTCCATAAAAGATATTATCTCCTAAAACTAAGGCCACTTTATCATCACCCACAAATTCTTTTCCAATAATAAATGCTTCCGCTAGTCCGTTTGGATGTTCCTGAACGGCATATTCAAAACGACAACCTAAACTACTTCCATCGCCTAATAAATTTCGGAATAATGGCAGATCGTGTGGTGTTGAAATAATAAGTATTTCGTTGATTCCTGCCCACATCAAAGTTGATAATGGGTAATAAATCATAGGTTTGTCATAAATTGGCATCAATTGTTTACTCACCGCTAATGTTAGTGGGTGTAAACGTGTTCCTGAGCCACCGGCTAATATAATTCCTTTCATATTACTAATGAGGCAATTAGACAATATGTCAATGTGCCAATTTTTAGATTACTTTATATTTTTTGATGAAGCAATAATTTTATTAGATATTCTTAAAATTTCAAAAATGTCGTTTAGTAATTCATCAGAATTCGGGAAATTTTCTAATTCATTACATAAAAATAACCAAAACTCTGTTTCATCTGCTTCTTTCATTGCGATTTTAACTTTATGAATAAAATCTGCTTTGCTTTCTGCGCTTTGAGCCTCTTTAATATTAGCTCCAATAGAAGTTCCTGATTTTAATAATTGATTTGCAATTACAAATCTTTTTTGATCTTCTAGTTTTTCTGTGTATTGAACAACTTTCTTAGCAAAATCAAAAGTTTTCAATAAAATTAAATTGTTGTGGTACTTTTCTCTAAATGTTATCATGGCTTATATTTTTAATTTTCAATGTTCAATATGTAAATGTGCCGATTTTAATTATCAATTTGGCAATATTCAATTTGTCAACTAATTTTCAAATTAAAGAATTGACACATTGATGAATTGGCTAATTGGCAAATTTACCAAGATACCATTCAATTGTTTTTACAATTCCAGTTTCAAAATTTTCGTCGGCTTTCCAACCTAAATCATTTTCAATTTTTGTAGCGTCAATAGCGTAACGTAAATCGTGACCTGGACGATCTTTTACAAATGAGATTTGTTCTTTATAACTTCCTGAAGCTTTTGGTTTCATTTCATCTAGAATAGAACAAACTTTATCTACAATGTATAAATTATTACGTTCGTTTCTTCCTCCGATATTATACGTTTCTCCTGATTTTCCTTTTTTGAAAGCCAGTTCAATACCTTTACAATGATCTAAAACATATAACCAATCACGCACATTTTTTCCATCACCATAAATTGGAATAGTTGAACCAGAAAGTGCTTTACGAATAATCGTTGGGATTAATTTTTCATTATGTTGTTTAGGTCCATAATTGTTTGAACAGTTTGTGGTTACCACATCCATTCCATAGGTATGGAAATAACTTCTTACAATCATGTCTGAACCTGCTTTTGAAGCAGAATATGGGCTATTTGGAGCATACGGAGTTGTTTCTTCAAACAAACCTGTTTCTCCTAAAGTTCCATACACTTCATCAGTAGAAACGTGGTGAAAACGAGCGTTTTCAAATCCAGCATTATATTGATTTGGTGCCGACATCCATAATTTTCTAGCTGTATCTAATAAATTAAATGTTCCTAAAACATTAGTTTTGATAAACGCTTCTGGACCAGAAATAGAATTATCAACATGGCTTTCAGCAGCAAAGTGAATGACATCATGAAATTGGTATTTTTGGAATAATTCTTCAATAAAAGTTCTATCACAAATATCTCCTTTTACAAAAGTATAACGTTCGTGATTTTCTACTTCAGAAACATTTTCTAAATTTCCGGCATAGGTTAATGCGTCTAAATTTACTAAATGATAATCTGAATTATTTTCTATAAAATAGGGAACAAAATTTGCCCCTATAAATCCAGCTCCACCTGTTACTAATATATTTTTCATTATTGAATACGTTGTTTTTGTTTTTTATATGTTTGATAAAACCAATAACCTCCTAAATACAATAGTACGAACAAGAATGGTAAAATTAATTTCATCTTATTATTAACCCCTTTAGTGTTCAATTGATTTACTGAAATATTTTGATCTTTTATTACTTTATCATATTCTAATCGGTGAATCGCTAAAACTTGATTTTCCCCAATTAATTGATCTTTTTTAGTAATTAACTCATTTAAACCTGTATTTTGAGAAACTGTTACACCTGCTCCAATTTTGTTTTGAGTTAAACTTAAAATAATTTGATCAATTTGTGTGATTAATAATTTATTTGCAGCAATTTTATCTTCTAAATTATTTTGATAAACTTTTTGAAGGTTGGCAAAATAATCTGTTTGTTGCAAGTATTTTAAAATAGGTTCAATTAAATCTTTTTTATCAAAAGCAGTTGTTGTACTTATTGTAATGGCATGTAAATAATAATTTCTACTTGTTAAATCATCTTTTATGATTTTATCTAAATCACCATCTTCAGCCATCAATTTAATGAACTCAAAATTTTCCTTTTGAGAATCTGAATTGATAAAATTATAAATTCCACTTACGGGTTTGATTTGAATACTTGAAAAATTTTGAATATTTGAAATTCCAATTGTTTTAAAAAAAGCTTCGTCTCTTTCTTTTAATTTAGCAGAAATTAATTCCACTTTATCATACAAGTATTCATTACTTCCAAAATTTGGAATTACTATTATTTCATGCTCATAATGTGACTCTTTGTCTAAAAAAGATCCTAATGCTACTCCTAAAATAAATAAAACAGCAATAATTATTATTTTCTTTTGAATGAAAAATAACAAATCGAAACATGAATTTATCACATTTTGAAATGCTTTTGAAATAGTTTTTCCAATTTGGCTTAAATCAATTTCTTGTTCTTGAGAAGTTGTGCTCATTTTTTTAGTTGTAGTTAAAAATTTGTTCTAATATTTTAATTGTAATCAAATAAGTTGGTTTCACACCTGTTGTTCCCAAACCACCAGAAGCTAAAGTACTACCTGTTTCTAATGGGTTATCAGAAGCATAATACGCGTATCTAACTTTTACATTTGGATTGATACTTCTTCTAATTTTGGAAGCCGATTGAATGGCTTTTTGGTAATAAGAACCTTCCATTTCTAATCCAATGGCTTCCCAAGTTGATTCGTGGAAAAACTTTAATAAATCTCTATTTTGTAAAGAGGTTCCTAAAACTGTAATCATCGGACCCGCAAAAACTGGAATTCCGTTTCCTTCGAACATTTCTTTTGTTAGTTCATTTTCAAAAGGATAATTATCTGCAGTTCCTTCATTCACGTGAGCGTTCGGAATCATAATATCTCCTTTTCCACCTTCTAAAATTCCGGCTTTACCCATAATAGAAACCGATTCTACATTTAGTAATGTTTTCGTTTTTCCAACTTTATATGGTTTTAATAACTCGTCAATAGTTTCATACGCTTGCTCACCGAAAGCATAATCCATTACAATTAACACTGGTTTATTGGTAACTTTAGCATTTGGAAATGCCGTTTTCTTCCAATCAAATTTAGCCGTATCGAAAATTTGAACATCAATATTGGTTCCTGATTCGTCAGGTTGCGAAATCATTCCATGTTGCAAGGCTACATCTTCTACTTTTTTACGCAAATCTTTGTTGTTGGATCCACTTAAATCTTCGTAAATTTGAAAAGCTTCTTTTCCTTTATATTTCGTTGCTAAAACTGCAGGAGCAAAAACTGAATTCATTACACTGTGCATGTTGGCACTGATAATATGAATCGGACGGTCTAATAAATTATTTTTACTAAGTGTTTCTTTGATGTTATTGGCCCAAATTTCACCATAAATGTGATGACCTAATCTTTCACGTAAAATTGGACTAAAAGTAATCGTTCTTTTATTGTTGTCTACAATTTCTTCGATGGCAATTTTTCCCAACCAGTACACAATTTGTAAGAAACGTTCTGGTGCTTCTGGTGTAGCAAATCCGTCATAAATATCTTGTACTTCAGCAAACGTTCTTCCTAAAACATTAGAAGCATGCGACATTGCCACTTCTCTTTCTATTGCAGTAATTTTTTTAGTTTGAAGTGCAAATTGTTCTAATTTTTGCCAATCGCGAGAAACAGAACCTTCATCGTCAATTAAGACTCTATTTTTAATTTTGTGTGATTCGATGAAAATGAACGTTAAGTGCGTTAAAATATCATAAATATCCGAACGACCACGTGTAATTTCGATGTTCATTTGTTCGTCGTCAATACGATAACAATTTCTTCTTCTTTTTGGAGGAACAATGGCTTTAAAATGCGAATTGGCATAGCCTTCATCAGATGTTAAATTGATATAACGACATTGTTCGATACCTACCGGTAAACGCTCAATAACGTATAATAATCCGTTTAACTCTACTTTTTCTTCGGCAATTGAGCCGTAAATTTCTGGTCGAAGTGATAATAACGCTTCACGTAAAGTTTCACCCGAAACTCCCATTGGTTTGTAAAAGCCACGATTAAATAAGTGGCGCATGGTAATGTACAATCGTTCGATAGCTGCCGACGATTCTTGCGCTCTTGAGCGCGAAATGTTTTTAATGTCTTTCATTAATTTTTCTTTTATCTAACCAGCAAAGATAGTAATTTTATTTTTTAGGTAGATAATGTAATTTTTATGGTGTTTTTTAATTAAAAAAATCTGCAATTTTTCTATCGTTGCTCAATCTTGGTAATTTGTTCTGTCCGCCTAATTTCCCAATAGATTTCATATACTCTTGAAATCCATTTTTAGCAACTTTTTTAATCACAATCGTTCGCAAAACATGCCCTTTTATCAAATCGTCATAATATACATTTTGTTGTCGCATTTCCGAATCAATTTTTAGTGCAAAAACTTCTACATCTTCTGGTTCCGAATCAAATTCGATAAACCATTCATGATAGGGTAATCCTGAAATGGGATTAATTTGTGGTGCTACAGTAAATTCATTCACGCTGATATTCGTTCCTAAAATGGCATTTTGTAACGCTTCTTCCACCTCTTTACCAATAACATGTTCGCCAAAAGCAGAAATATAATGCTTGATTCTTCCTGTGACGATAATTCGATAGGGTATTGTAGAAGTAAACGCAATAGTATCACCAATATTGTACGCCCAAAGTCCGGCATTTGTAGAAATAATCATAACATAATTTACACCAATTTCTACATCCTTAATTGTCAGTCGTTTAGGGTTTTCTGTGAAAAATTCATCTGCTTTAATGAACTCGTAAAAAATACCTGAATTTAACAACAACAACATGCCTTTTTCGGTTTGTGTGTCTTGATAGGCGAAAAAGCCTTCAGAAGCTGGAAATAATTCAATGGAATCGACTTTTCTTCCAATTAATTGTTCAAATTTAGCACGATACGGTTCGTAATTCACCCCGCCGTAAATGAACAAATTGAAGTTTTTAAATAATTCGCCAACAGGTTTGTTTGCTTTGGTTTTCAACTTTTCGAAATACATTTGCACCCAACTTGGAATTCCGGAAATCACCGACATTTTCTGATGAAATGTTTCTTCTACAATGGCATCAACTTTAGTTTCCCAATCGGCTATGCAATTAGTTTCCCAACTTGGTAAGCGATTTTTTTGTAAATATTTCGGAACATAATGCGCAACAATTCCGGATAAACGCCCTATTTTAATTCCGTTTTTTTCTTGCATTTCTGGACTTCCTTGCAAGAAAATCATTTTTCCATCTACAAAATCGGCTTTTCCAGTTTCGTGAATGTAGCTCAAAATCGCATTTTTAGCTGCTTGAATATGAAATGGCATCGATGCTGCAGTTAGCGGAATATATTTCGCGCCAGAAGTTGTTCCTGAAGTTTTGGCAAAATATAAAGGTTTTCCTTTCCATAAAACATCAGATTCACCAGCAACGATTTTTTCTATATAGGGTTTCAATTCTTCATAATCGCGGACTGGAACTTGCTTGGCAAAGTCTTCAAACGAGTTAATGTTGGAAAAATTGTGATCTTTCCCAAATTGTGTAGTTGCTGCTTGACGGATTAAATTTTCGAAAACTTTTTGTTGTGTTTCAATAGGATTCTTCGCCCATTTTTGAGTTTGAGCATAGACTCTTTTGGCTAATATTTTGGCTGCTATTGCTTTTAATGACATCTTACTCGAAATTGATAAATTGGGTTGGATTAATAGGAATTCCGTTTTTCCATAATTGGAAATGGATGTTACTTTGCGATGCGTTATCTCCAGAAATAGCAATCACTTCACTCGATTTAACTGTGTTTCCTGCTGATTTTGTAGTTGTAGATAGATTTTTATATACTGATAAAATATCATCTTGATGACGAATGATAACTACAAATCCACTAGATGGTGTCCATTCGGAAAAAATAACCGTTCCGGGTGCAATGGCTTTTACAGGAGTTCCTTTTGCTATGGCAATATTTACTCCAAAACTTTTATTACTAAGGTTATAACCTTTGGTAATTTTACCTGAAACTGGTGCAAACATCACGTAAGAAGCTTTCGCTTCAGCTTTTTCAAAAACGTTGTATTTACTTTTAATTTTTCGTACCTGTTTTACATTTTACCCATTGTTTTGGGGGTTTTTTTAAATTCTTATTTTTTATTGATTGTAATTGTTTAATTCTTAAATGATGAAT
>CAMLRV010000059.1 GCA_946482495.1 uncultured Flavobacteriia bacterium | reverse complement strand
AACGTTTACCGCAATTGGAAGAAGAAATCAAATTTATGTTGATTCCTAAAGATCCTGAAGATGCGAAAAACGTAATGGTAGAAATTCGTGCTGGTACTGGTGGTGATGAAGCTTCAATCTTCGCAGGAGATTTATACAAAATGTATACAAAATATTGCGAAAGTCGTGGTTGGAAATGTTCTGTAGTAGATGTAAGTGAAGGAACTTCTGGTGGATTTAAAGAAGTAATTTTTGAAGTTACTGGTGAAGACGTTTACGGTTCATTAAAATATGAAGCAGGTGTTCACCGTGTTCAACGTGTTCCTCAAACGGAAACTCAAGGTCGTGTGCACACTTCTGCAGCAACTGTAATGGTTTTACCTGAAGCAGAAGAATTTGATGTACAAATTGACATGAATGACGTTCGTGTAGATTTCTTCTGTTCGTCTGGTCCTGGAGGTCAATCGGTAAATACAACTAAATCGGCTGTGCGTTTAACTCACATTCCTACTGGATTAGTAGCACAATGTCAGGATCAAAAATCGCAACATAAAAATAAAGACAAAGCTTTAATCGTATTACGTTCTCGTTTATATGAATTAGAATTAGCTAAAAAACAAGAAGAAGATGCGAAAACGCGTAATTCTCAAGTAAGTTCAGGTGACCGTTCTGCAAAAATTAGAACGTACAACTATCCTCAAGGTCGTGTAACTGATCATAGAATTGGTGTAGATGTTTTTGATATGGATGGAGTAATGTCTGGGAAAATTCACAAATTCATTGATGAATTACAATTAGTAGCTAATACAGAAAAATTAAAAGAATCTGAAGTGTATTAATCAATTTTACAATTTTAGATTTACGAAGTTATAAAAACAAAAAACTCTGGAATATTTCAGAGTTTTTTTATAAACTTTTCTTAAACAATAGTTTTTTACGATAGAAATTTCTACTTTTATCACAAATATTGATAACATGACCATTACCCAATTATACTACGTTTTAGCCGTAGCTGAACATAAAAATTTTACACTTGCAGCCGAAAAATGTTTCGTAACACAACCAACTTTAAGTATGCAAATTCAAAAATTAGAAGAAGAATTAGATATTCAAATTTTTGATAGAACCAAAAAGCCTATTGGTTTAACTGATGTTGGTGCTCAAATTGTAACTCAAGCTAAAAATATCGTAAACGAAGCAAATAGAATCAAAGACATTGTAGATCAGCAAAAAGGATTTATTGGTGGCGATTTCCGTGTGGGAATTATCCCTACAATTATGCCTACTTTATTGCCAATGTTCTTAAATACTTTCATAAAAAAATATCCAAAAATCAATATCATTATTGAAGAATTAACCACTAATGAAATTATAAGCAAACTGAAAAACGGGCATTTAGATTGTGCCATTGCTGCTACTCCATTAGACGAAGAAAAGCTAAAAGAAATTGTATTATACTATGAACCTTTCGTGGCTTATGTTCCAGAAAGCAGTCAGAATATTACCAAAAAAGAAATTGAAGTTTCCGATTTAGATGTAGAAAAAATATTGCTATTACAAGACGGACATTGCTTTAGAAACAGTATTTTAAATTTGTGCAAGAACAATAATTTTATTGGTGAAAATCATTTCCAATTAGAAAGTGGAAGTTTTGAAACTTTAATTAAATTATCAGATGAAGGTTTAGGAACTACACTTCTTCCTTATTTACATACCTTAGATTTAAACGAGAAAAACAAAACGAAATTAAAGCAATTTGCTAATCCGAAACCATCAAGAGAAGTGAGTTTAATTTTCTCTAAAAACGAATTAAAAATCCATATTATTGATGCGTTGAAAAACACCATTCAAGGTGTAGTTCGCGGTGCGATTGCGTTTAGCGATGTGGAAATTGTGAGTCCGAGGTAGTTTGTGGCTTAGGCAGTACCATGAAAATTAAAATAGACAACTTTACCTTGAGTTAAATTTATTTTGGCTCGAAAAAAACCTTTTCCACCATCTAAAACATGTACAGGAAAATATTTCCAATAATTATATTCTTGGTAAAATTTACTAATTCCAAACACATAAATAATTATATCATTATTTTCCTCTATATAAGAACCATATTGTTTGTTGTAATTTTCATTTTTTATATCTTCAAAATCTTTAATTCCATTTAAAATTGAATCTAAAAAATTTAATTGTTTTTTATTTAAATCGATAAATTTATATTTTTTATCTGAATCATTCTTGCGAATAAAACTTGAAAAACATGAATAATCTTTTTTCTTACTAAAGCTTTTACTTAAAACTGAAGAAATATTTTTATTTAATGGTAATTTGAGTATTCTATCTTGTAATAACTCTATTTCATTATTTTTTAAAACTGCTTTCGAATTAAATTCTTTTGATTGTAAATAAATAGTGTCATTTTGAAATTTTACTTTTCCTTTAATAAAAATATCATTGTTAGATTCTTTATTAAATTTCAAAAATTGAATATAACTCAATTCAAAAGTTGAATCGTTATAAATTTCACATTTAACAGTTTGTGTACAAAATCCATCTAAATTCAAAAAACTTCCTTTGATAATGGTATGTTTAGAATTTAAAACACTAAAAATAATTACAAAAAGTATTGAAATAGTAAATAAAATTATTTTAAGTTTATTCATAATTATTAATCTAAATAATATCTACATCACCTTTTCCTTCTCTTACCACAACAGGTTCATAACCTGTTAAATCAATAATGGTTGAAGCAACATTTTCACCATAACCGCCATCAATAACTAAATCCACTTTATCTTGCCATTTTTCAAAGATTAATTCCGGATCAGTTGAGTATTCAATCACCTCATCTTCATCATGAATTGAAGTAGAAACAATTGGATTTCCTAACATTTCTACAATTTGAATGGCAATATTATTATCCGGTACACGAATTCCAACCGTTTTCTTTTTGCGAAACTCTTTTGGCAAATCGTTATTTCCTGGTAAAATAAATGTATACGGACCAGGTAAAGCACGTTTTAAAATTTTGAAAGTTGATGTATCAATTTGCTTCACATAGTCTGACAAATTACTCAAACTACTACAAACAAAAGAAAAATTAGCTTTTTCCAGTTTCACATCTTTCAATTTAGCTAATCTTTCTAACGCGCGAGAATTCGTAATATCACAACCCAAACCATAAACGGTATCTGTTGGATAAATGACTAAACCGCCATTTCTTAAAACCTCAACCACTTTTTTAATAGCAGCTCCGTTCGGTTTATCTTCGTAAATTTTAATGAATTCTGCCATAATAATTTTAGTTTCAAGTTTTTTTGGTTTCAGGTTTATAAAGTTAACTAAAATAACTTGAAACCTGAAACTATAATTTACCCAATCACATTTAACTTTGCAAAGCGCAATAATAACTTTTTCAAGCCACCCACATCAAAACGAATTTCTGCTTTTTTATCAGCTCCAACTCCTTCTAAACCTACAATTTCTCCTTTTCCAAAGCGTTCATGCATTACGATATTTCCAACCGCTAAATTATTATCAAATAAATTCGATTTAGCAGAACCAGCGCTACTATTTACGGGTTTTAATCTTCTAATGTTAATCGAAGAAATTGGTTCGTTCTTCGTGATATATTCTGGTGGTGTTCCAGCAGTTGGTTTGGCTAAACGCAATTTCGATTTATCTACATCTCCGAAAATATCAATATCCATTGTTGGTTTGTATCTGTAACCTGTATCAATCGGATTCATGTATTCTAGATATTCGGTATTAATTTCTTCTATAAATCGAGATGGTTCACTATCCACCAATTTTCCCCAACGATAACGCGATTGCGCATACGTTAAATACGCTTGATGTTCGGCACGAGTTAAAGCTACATAAAACAAACGACGTTCTTCTTCTAACTCGCTTCGAGTATTCAAACTCATCGCACTTGGGAATAAATCTTCTTCTAATCCAACAATAAAAACGTGTGGAAATTCTAATCCTTTTGCCAAGTGAATGGTCATTAGCGCCACTCTATCATCATCTCCTGTATCTTTATCTAAATCGGTTGCCAAAGCTACATCTTCCAAAAATTCTGCTAAAGAACCACGAGCGCCATCCACTTCTTTCTGACCTTCCGTAAAGTCTTTAATACCGTTTAATAATTCTTCAATATTTTCAATACGAGCAATTCCTTCAGGCGTTCCGTCTTTTTTCAATTCTTGAACTAAACCTGTTTTTTTTGTCACATGGTCTGTTAATATAAAAGCATCTTGTTGTTCATTAATGATTTGAAAGCTTTTCACCATCGTAACAAAATCTTGCAACTTCGTTTTCGTACCAGAATTTAATTTTAAATCGATTTTATCAATATGCTCCATCACTTCAAAAATGGAACGCTTGTAATGATTGGCAGCAACCGTTAATTTTTCCACCGTTGTATCGCCAATTCCACGAGCCGGATAATTAATTACACGCACTAAAGCTTCTTCATCTTTTGGATTAATAACCAATCTTAAATATGCTAAAACGTCTTTAATTTCCTTTCGTTGATAGAATGATAAACCACCATAAATTCGGTACGGAATATCGCGTTTACGCAATGCATCTTCCATCGCACGGGATTGTGCATTGGTACGATATAAAATAGCAAAATGCGAATTCATCAATTGATGTTGCATCTTTTGTTCGAAAATAGTACTCGCTACAAATCGGCCTTCTTCACCATCAGTAATACTTCGATGCACTTTAATTTTCGGACCATCATCGTTAGCCGTCCAAACAATTTTATCTAGCTTCGTTTTATTCTTATCGATGACATTATTAGCCGCTTCCACAATGTTTTTAGATGAACGATAATTTTGTTCTAATCGATACATTTTTACACCTTCATAATCTTTCTGAAAGTTTAAAATATTATTGATATTCGCGCCACGGAAAGCATAAATACTTTGCGCATCATCTCCCACCACACAAATGTTTTGAAATCTATCTGATAAAGCTTTTACGATTAAGTATTGTGAATGATTCGTATCTTGATACTCATCCACCAAAATGTATCTGAAACGATCTTGATATTTCGCTAAAACATCTGGAAAACGGTTTAATAACTCATTAGTTTTCAATAACAAATCGTCAAAATCCATCGCACCCGATTTGAAACAACGCTCTACATAATTATTATAAATTTCACCCATTCGAGGTTTTTTACTCATCGCATCGGCTTCTTGCAATTCGGGATTATTGAAATAAGCTCTAACTGTAATAAGTGAGTTTTTATATTGCGAAATTCGACCTAAAATTTGTTTGGGTTTGTAAATATCTTTATCCAATTGCATTTCTTTAATAATACTACCTAAACAACGCAATGAATCTTGAGAATCATAAATGGTAAAATTAGATGGATAGCCTAATTTATCCGCTTCACTACGTAGAATTTTAGCAAAAACAGAGTGAAAAGTTCCCATCCAAAGATTTTTAGCTTCGTTTGTACCCACAATTTCACCGATACGTTTTTTCATTTCACGCGCGGCTTTATTCGTAAAAGTTAAAGCTAAAATATTAAAAGCATCAACACCTTGATACATCAAATTGGCAATTCTAACAGTAAGAACACGAGTTTTACCAGAACCTGCACCTGCAATAACAATCATGGCACCATCTTTTTGTAGTACTGGTGCACGTTGTGCTTCATTTAATTGATCTATGTATTGTTGCATTTTAAAATAAAAAATTTGTAAAAACAAAAATACAGATTATGAAGCGATTTCAACGAATTTTAATCGTCATTTAGTTGTAAATTATCAACAATTTTTTTCTCTTCTGAAGTCAGTAATAAGCCCGAATTGGCTTCCCAATAATCTGTAATTATAGTGTTTTTCTTATTGATAAGCGACTTTTCTTTAAAAACATCTTCTTTATCATAAGGTACAAATTTTCTACTGTGCCGTGTGGTCATCAAATAATTGGCAATTTCAATTTTATTTTCTTCGTTCTTCTTATCTTTTACCATTACTCCAATTTCTTCTTTTGTGCTCACTAAAAAATAATCGTCGCCATCAATAATATATAAAGCTTTAAAAGTGGAATTAAAGACTTTTCCTTTTAACACCTTCAAATTAGACACATCTGAAAACTCAAAACGACTAGGTTCTACATAGTAATCTAATTCCAAAATCAAATTCTTTTTAAAATCATAAATCACTGTTACTGTAGGCAAAAACTCTTCAATTTCAGGTTTTGGTGCGATAACCATTTGATAAAAATCTTCTTTGCCACGAACCGTTTTAATCTCAAAATCGAATTTCTTTTTAGCTTTCGATTCTGCCAACATGCTGATATATTTGAAATCATAATAATTTTGAATAATATCATACATGTTATAACTCAACGTTTTCTTTTCAATTTTTTCGTTATTGATTAAATTGTACGTTCGATTTTGTTCTACTAAAATATCAGCTGAAAATTTATCGGGTTTATCCTTCAAACAAAAATTCACCAAACCATCAGAATAGGATGTATATTCGTTATTATATTTAAAAAATTCTCGTGTATAAATTTTTAAATTAATAGGTGCCGTTAATTGTTTCATCGATTTGTTAATCAATGATTTCAGAATACTAAATGATTGGCGATTTGTAATTACAACATCTTCAATTTCTTGAGAAATACTTTCTAAATTGATAACTATTTCATCATCTTTTAAAGTTGCCGAATTAAGCGTAAGTTCTTTGTATTCTAAATGCTTTATATGAATTCTGGAAGGTTTTGGCAATTTAAATTTGATGCTGCCTTCTTTATTACTTTGAAAATTTTCATCGGTTCGAAGTATAGAAACCATCACATCTTCAATGACATTACCAGTCGCTTTATCTTTAAAAATTAATACAATCTCTTTAGTTTGTGAAAAAGATAAAACCGTGAAGAAAATTAATCCAATTAGTAGTAGTTTTTTCATCATATACGCTTGAATTACAAACAAATATAAGGAAAATAAAGATAATTTCCCATTCTTGATAAAATATTTTAGATTTGTAAAAAAATAAAATATGACAATTGAAGATAAATTATTAGAAATTGCTACTTATACTTTACCAGCAATAATTACTGGTGGTGTAGCTTTTGGATTATTACATAAATTCTTTAGAAATGAAGAAAACAAACGCAAATTTGAGTTATTACGCGAAAACCAACAACAAGGTTTACCCATAAGATTACAAGCTTACGAACGTATCGTTTTGTTTTTAGAGAGAATAAATCCTGTAAACTTAATGATGCGTGTTGAACCAAGCGGATTAGACGCACCAAGTTATGCTACATTTTTAATACACAATATTCAAACGGAATACGAACACAATTTAGCACAACAAATTTACTTAACACATGATTGTTGGGAAATTGTAATGAAAGCTAAAAACAGTATTATTTCGCAAATTAGAACTTTTTCAAATGATGTGAAAACGGGCGAAGAATTACGTACTGCACTACTTACAGAACTTACTCAAACAGAAAGTGCAAGCGCTGTTGCTATTAGCTATATCAAAGAAGAATTAAAAAGAGTTTTTTAATTCTATTTTGTCACACTGAGTGGAGTAGAAGTATATTTAAACCTGACAGATTTTAGAAACCTGCCAGGTTTTTTTATTCCTTCAAGAATTTCTCATACAAAGACTTCATATCTTCATTAGCGGTTTTTGCTAACTCTTCTACTCGACTTCTAAATTCAGGTTGTTTTAATAGCTCTCGGATTTTATCTCTTGAAAATTTTGTAAACTGCCATTTATGGTGTGTTGTCGCGCGAAATAAAGCTTCAATTGTATTTACATCGTTTGGATACAATTTCAATAAAACTTCCAATGCATTTTGTCTAATAGAGCTTTCATATTTATCTGAAGAAAAATCAACTAATTCACGATACATTTGAATTTTAATAAATTCGTCTTTCTCAGATTCTAGCACTAAACTTAACCAAGTGATAAGTAAACTTTTATCGTTATTACCCACAAGTTTATAAGTTTTATTTAAGTATTTATCTTTATCCTCAGGAAAGTTTTTACATAAATTGATTAAAGCAATTTCCTTAGTTTTATAACTCGCATCACCTAAAAAGGTTTCGTATTCTGCTTTAAATTCAGCTGGAATTTCCTCAACTGTTTCCGCAATCGCTTGACGAACATATAAATTCTGTTTCATCCCAATTTCAATCAATTCTTTTTTCTTTTCAAATGGAACTGCAGCCATACGATAAAACAAATACTGTTTAATTGGGAAATACGTATCAGACAATAAAATTTCCTTATACATATTTACGTCTGCTTTTCTTTTCACTAAATCAATATAAGTGGAAACGGCTTTATTTTTTCTTAAATATGATTCGGCTAAAACCATATCAAAACCGGCTGTTTCCAACCAAGTTTTTTTGAAATTTTCGGTATCAAAATCCTTTACTACTTTTTTAACTTCCGCTAAAAACTCATCAGTAATGACATTTTTATATTGGTATTTTTTTAAATAGGTTTTGACAGCTTTTTGAAAATTCTTCGCACCAATATCTTCACGTAGTGAATGCAACGCCCAAGCACCTTTTTTGTAAAATGATAACGAACTCGCTTTTTCATTCATCACAGGAATGGTATCCGTTTTGGCAGCTTGTTTTAATTGCAATGCGTAATCGTATAATTCGTTATAAAAATAATCGTCTCCAAAAATTTCTCTTTCAGCCAAAAGTGCATAATACGTAGCAAAGCCTTCTTGCAACCAATGGTGTTTTCCAGATTGAGCTGTTACTAAATCGCCAAACCATTGATGCGCCAATTCATGTGCGTTAACGTTGATATAATTTTTATCATTAAAACCAATTGAATCCACTACAAAATCTTGAGCAAAAATAGTTGAAGTGGTATTCTCCATACCAGCATATAAAAAATCTCGAACTGGAACTTGACGGTAAATTCCCCAAGGATATTTCACACCGATTTCTTGCTCTAAATAATCGAAAATTTGTTTCGAATAGCGATATGTAGGTTCATATTTATCTTCATCATGCAAATCATACCAAAATTCTAATGGTGTTCCCGATTTACTTTTAAAATCCTTTTTCACAAAATTTCCAATCGCTAACATTACTAGATAAGACGACATGGGTTTTTTCATTTTGTATTCCCAAGTTCCCAAATATTCTGTCTTAAATATTGGCTTTTTCAATATTCCATTTGATAATGTTTCGTATGCCACATCAAAACCTATTTCAATATTAAATATCACTTTCTCATTAACATCATCAAAACTCGGTAACCAATGACTTGTGTATCTACCTTGTCCTTGTGTCCAAATTTGTAAATTACTATTAAATATTTGAGAATTGTAATTACCAGTAAAATATAGAGTTTGTTTTGGTGTAGCTTTATAATTGAATTTTAAAATGTTTTTTCCTTTTTTGTAACCTTCAAACAATAACAATTCTTTGCTATTATTAACATGATTTACACTTTTCCCATTGATTAATACTTCTGAAATATCCATATTTTTAGCATCAATTCTAATCGTATCAATCACAGATTTTATTTTGAACTCATAACTTATACTTCCTCTAATAGTTTTTTTTGTAGGATTTGGAATCAAAAACGCATCACACTTCAAAAAATCAACCGATTTAGTTTGCTGTGAAAAAGTCAGTATAGAAAAAAGCAGGAAAAATAAGGTTCTCATATATAATTTTAAAATCTGTTACGAATATAAACATTTTCAAATTCTCTCTTTTCGGAATTAACAAATTATAACTTATCTTCGCTATCGATTTATGATTTGGTCCTTCGACAAGCTCAGGATGACAGATTTACGAACTAGATAATAATAATTGTCATAACATTGAAAAAGAAAGCCTATTTTAATTGGAGTAGCGGAAAAGATTCTGCCTTAGCTTTATATTACGCCATACAATCTAATGAATTTGATATTCAGTATTTATTTACAAGCATAAACAGTGCTTTCAATCGTGTTTCGATGCACGGTGTTCGAGCGGAATTAGTAGAACAACAAGCCGAAAACATTGGTATTCCATTAGTCAAAATGGAACTTCCTGAAATGCCAAGCATGGAAGATTATGAAAGAATCATGCTGAACCAAATTCAATTTTTCGTAGATAAAGATATCAAGCATACTTTATTTGGTGATATTTTCTTGGAAGATTTACGAAAATACCGCGAAGACAAACTAAAACCTTTAGGCATTGAAGCGCATTTCCCACTTTGGAAAAAAGATACTAAAGAAATGTTATTGGAATTTCTAAAATTGGGTTTCAAAACGATTGTGGTTTGTGTGAACGAAAAGTTTTTAGACCAAAGTTTTGTAGGTCGAGTTATCGATGAAGATTTTATCAAAGATTTACCAGACAATGTTGATCCTTGCGGAGAAAACGGCGAGTTTCATACGTTTATTTTTGACGGACCCATTTTCAATAAACCTGTAGAATTTGAAATCGGAGAAATCGTTCATAAAAAATATGAAAAACCAAAAAACACATCAGCTTCTAATACTGCTTGCGATGTTAATTCAGACGAGCCAACTTATGGTTTCTGGTTTTGTGATTTGATTCCGAAATAAAAAAACTTATCTTCGCTATAAAGAGAACAAACTGAAAACTGAGACTGAGAACTCAAATGAACCTACTCGAAACTCCCATAGAATATTTAAAAGGCGTTGGTCCGCAACGTGGCGATTTGCTACGCAAGGAAATGAACATTCATAAGTATGGTGATTTAATCAATTTATACCCGAATCGATACATCGACAGAACACGCTATTTTAAAATCAATCAGTTGGTGAATAGTAATTCGGAAGTTCAAATTGTTGGAAAAATTGTTCACATTAAAACGGTGGAACAAGGCAAAGGCAAATCGAGGTTAGTCGCGACTTTTTTAGATGATACCGGTCAAATGGAATTGGTTTGGTTTCAAGGTATCAAGTGGATTAAGGAAAGTTTAAAACTCAATAC